>NZ_CAJULS010000014.1 GCF_910587525.1 uncultured Oscillibacter sp.
AGCGGCTGAACCAATCCGGGGAGGCGGCGCAGGCATGACCTATGCAGTTGAAACCCACCACCTGTCCAAGACCATTGACGGCAGCCCCATACTGAACGATATAACCATGAGTGTGAAACAGGGCGAGATTTACGGCTTTTTAGGCGCAAACGGCGCGGGGAAAACCTCGCTGATGAAAACGCTCTATCACATCATGACCCCGGACGCTGGAACGATTACCCTGTTGGGGGAGCGCGTTGAAAAGGGAAACCACCCTGTTTTCTCCCGGATTGGGAGCATCATCGAAAGCCCGGTTTTCTATCAGCATCTAAGCGCCCGCGAAAATCTGGAACTGCATTGCGGCTACATGGGCGCAGGCTATGAACGCATTGGGGAAACGCTGGCGATGCTGGGCCTCTCGGAAACAGACAGCAAGATGGTGGGGAAATTTTCTTTAGGCATGAAACAGCGGCTTGCCCTTGCAAGGGCCTTTCTGACAAGGCCGGAACTGCTCATTCTGGATGAACCAATCAACGGTTTAGACCCGCAGGGCATTCTTGAAGTCCGGGAACTTCTCCGGCAAATCAACCGGGAGTACCACACAAGCATTTTAATATCCAGCCATATCCTGGACGAGCTGTCCAAAATCGCGGACACTATCGGTATCATAGACCACGGCTCCATGCTTGCGGAAATATCCATGGCGGAAATTGAGAAAAAGGGCATGAACCTTGAAACCTACTATTTGGAATTGCTGGGAGGGGGTAAAAGCGGTGCTAAACCTCATTAAGCTGGAATTGAAAAGGGTTTCTCTCAAATCACATTTCATCGGACTGCTGGCCGCAAATATCGTGATTGCCCTGTTGAGCGCATTTACATCCTCCCTTTTGAACGCAGGCGGCGGGGTTGCTGTGACCGGCCTGCCTCCCGCGCAACTGGATACATTGACGCTGGCAACCATGCTCGTACGGGCTACGCTGATTGTTTGGGAGGCGGTCTTGATTTCGGTATTTATCGTGGAAGAATACCGAAACAAAACGATCAACCTGCTCTTTACCTATCCTGTCCAGCGTGGGAAATTGATTGCTGTAAAAATCATTCTGATATGCGTCGTCATGCTCCTGTTTCACGCGCTGTCCGGCGTTTTTCAATTTACCTGCTTGTCCGTTGCAAGCAAATATTTCCCCTTTGTCACTGTCAGCCCCGCAAATCTGATAACACAAGCTGTCACAGCATTGTCGGCTGTTCTGCTGGGTCTGCTCCCGCTCTATATCGGAATGATAAAGAAGTCCACGATTGCGACCATCGTTTCATCTTTTGCAAGCTGTATTCAGATACATATCACAGCCTTGAGCGACATTCACCAAGGTTGCGTCGAAATGTTCAATGAAGTGCCAGCGATGTTCGCTCTCCAATTCTTTACGTTCTTGATGGAGTGCCTCAGAAAACCGGGCGCGGAGCGATACGAAACGGGTCGCGCTTGGGAGATGTAAATCGCAAAGATGATTAATCAATTGATCCCGGAAAATCAGTGACTCCTAGCTACAATCAAAAACCAGTACCAACGGGACCTGGGGATTTTCTGACAGCAGCCGCTCTAAATTTTTAAGTACTTGCTTTCCGTAATTTCGCCACAATTTGGAGTAGCTACTATCCTCTGAACTGCGCAAGGAGAGGACGCTGAGTGCGTAAGCGAAGGTATCTGCCATTTCGCTGGCGATTAAGTCGACCCGTTTGACTGATGCCGTTTTAAAATTTTCCAAAAAGTTCTTATACAGTATTGGCTCATTCTTCTCCTGACCAATATCCACTACCAAGGACCATTGGACATTGCAGAGGCCTTTAAGTTCTGCTATATCCTTTGACGTATACGCATCGTCTGTGACAAGAACAGAAACATAGTTAGTAAACTTTAAGAAATCATCCCAAAGATCTTCAGTATCAGTAAATGCTGCGGGAAGGTTTAGGCTGCTGATATCATTTTCATCATAAGGAAAATCAATTTTCTCCAGCAAAAGCTTAAAGCAATGAGAGATATAGAGCAGAACCTTCAACTGTTTGCCAATCTTTGAGCAGTTTTTTTGCAAAAAAAGTTGATCCCCGCCGCAATTCTGGCCATTAAGAACTGGATCTCAATATCATCTTTTTCATTCTCTAAATTCGCACTTTCCACCCAATCTGAGATGCTTCCGCATACAGCATTTCGAACCATATACTCCAGGTAATACTCGTTTGCTGCAGCTGACTCAAACGGCGAAAGCGTGATAATCTGCTCCAGCATTCCGTTCCAACGATTTAGATCGTTGTCTTTAAAATTGTCATAAAAAGCGCTAAATTCAAAGTAGGCATGGTCAAACAGCAGATAAGAGTTAAACTCCGTGCTGTCAAAGTCGATAATTGAATAGGAATTGTCTGTAGCCAGCAGATTAAAACCATGCAAATCACCGTGCACCGCGCCTTTAAAGAGGTGGATGTCAGATAGGTGGCTGCTCCAACCGGCGATATGTCTCATAAAATAGAGCGGATTAGGATAGATGGTACCGTTAATGGCAATGCATTCTGCCCCAGAACGGTCCAGCAGTACCTCCATCCTAGGGGCAAACCGCCCGTTCTCTCCGAGTTGCTTTTTTAACAGGCGACTATAAAAATCTTCCGCAGTTCCATCAATCTGTACTGTTTCATTCAAAACGGCCAGCAGGTCACGCAACGCCCATCGGGCGTATTTTGCAATACGCACTCCATCCAAAGTGGAAAAAGCGACGGAATGCATCTGGCTATTATTCGCTTGGCTATAGATGATAACATCCTTTCCACCAACTTGGCCCGTTGCTTCTACCTTAACTAAATGATTGGAGAATTGAGGAGCATAGTCGTAAAGCTGCCGGGCCTTGGCCGCCTCATTTTCATCTCGGTCCCCTGCAGTGGTGCAGATTTTAATGATGTGACGGCCATTTAAACGGTTCCTGCGGCTTTTTACCTTGATGCTATACACCTCTGCTCCAGATCGGCCATCAGTCAAAGGAACATCATTAATATCTTGATCGTTGACAACAGATAACTTTTCTTTGATATAATCTAATATTTCCTTTGATAGCATAAAATCTGTGCCTCCTTTTGAAATGTTACTACCATCTTAAATAAAGATAAAGTAATTTGTTATCTTCTTGCTCAAAATAGATACCAATGTTCCACCTTTTCAGCATCCGATTCGTTTTTAAGGAGTCAACTGTGTTTCGAGCAAAGCGATGAGCAGATTTCGTGAGAATCATGTCAACCTTACCGTGTTTGCAGGCCAATAGCAATGCCTTAAACCTGCCCCGCCCTTTTATCCGTGTTCCGCTACCTATATCGGAATATACACCAGCGAACTCTCGAATTGGATTTTGTTTGATATGGTCCTCATAATAGCGTTTCTGTGCCATTAAACTGGATCGCTGTTCAGCCGCTCGGATAGTGATACGGCAATATGCTGCTATTCTTAGTTTTGCCGGAGCTTTATTATTGGTGGAATTATTCTTGTGGTCCTCATATGGCCCCTTTTATCTTTCGTGAGAGCGACATCTGCGCTTTTTTTCATTTGGACAAGTTCAAACAATTCTTTCGTGATAATTGCTGGATGATGACTCATCATGACAGTTTTAGCATTCAAATCAATATTTTTGACTTGCACTCCATTTATGAACTGAGTTTTTCCCAAAATAGCGCAGGCTGTCAATGTCAGAAGTTTTCTGAAAATTGTAAAGAAGTACACCGAGCCGACATCGTTGACTTCCCAACTCCTGCATGAATTTGTGGACAAGATCGTTGTCCACGAAGCCGACAAGTCCAGCGGCCACCGCATCCAGCGGATTGACGTACACTACAACTTTATTGGGGAGGTTGATTTTTCCCCGGAATTTCGCAGGTAAAAGAAGTAACAGCATGGCGCTGTTGCACCAAGCTGTTACTTCCCTCCGAAATATCAAAATGTTCTTTATGCGTGGAAACCCTTGATATTACAGTGTTCCTATTAAAACTCATTCATATGGTATACGGTTCCGGCGGCGCCATCCGGCACGTCATGACTTTTCCGGATGGATATCATCATGATCCCGCACTTGCACAGACACCGGAATCCATGTATACTGGAAGAGAAAAAACTTGAAAACGGAGTGATCTCATGAACACCGCTCTTGGCACGCTTTGGAATCTGGCCGGTTACATCGCCGCAGTGGCTCTGGGCGCATGGCTGGGCTCCCGTCCCAGCGTGCGCACACGGCCTCTCCCCTGGCTGGGAAAGCTCCAGTTGGCGGCGCTGATGATCCTGATTGTCTCCCTGGGGGTAAAGCTGGGAGCAGACGATGAGGTCATCACCTCCCTGGGGCAAATCGGCTGGACCGCCTTTCTAATCACTGTAGCCGCCATGGCCGGCTCCGTACTGGCCCTGTGGCTCCTGCGCCGCTTTGTGCTGCGGCTGGACCGGCAGGGAGTGCCGGCAGGTGCTGGCGCCGGAACGGAGTCTGGTGGTGAGAGCGGCCAGAAGGCTGACAACTCCCTGACCAAGTGGATCGTGGGGGCCGTGGCTCTGGGAATGCTGGCGGGTTATTTCCTGGTTCCGGACGCAGTGGTGGCCTACTGCGGGCAGGTGATCGATCTGGGATTGTACCTGCTGCTGTTCCTGGTGGGCATGGACATGGGCAAGCAGGGCACAGTGGTCTCCGATATCAAAACCGCGGGCTTCAAGGTACTTCTGATTCCCGCGGCGGTGGCTGCCGGCTCTCTGGTGGCGGCGGCCCTGGTAGGTCTGGCGCTGGAGATCGGCCCCAAAGACGCCATGGCAGTGGCCGCCGGCTTCGGTTGGTACTCCCTGGCCCCCAGCCTGCTGGCTCCCTATTCCCTGCCGGTATCCGCCGTGTGCTTTCTGGCCAACGTCATGCGGGAGGTCTTCGCCATTTTGACCATTCCGCTGGTGGCCCGGCACATCGGCTTTGTGGAATGCGTAGCCCTGCCGGGAGCGGCAGCCATGGACACCGTCCTCCCCGTGGTAATCGGCGCCACCCATGAGCGGATTACCATCTACTCCTTTACCAGCGGCGTAGTGCTCTCTCTTGCGGTGCCCCTGCTGGTGTCCGCTATCGTAGCACTGTGATATCCTTTATTTCAAACAGAGAGGAGCTTTCCTATGGATGAATCCTGGCGCGATAAAAATTACTCCCACTTCTCCCACAGGGACTGCGAGTTCTTCCCCTGCCACCAGGGGGTGGATGCGGCGTCCTTCAACTGCCTCTTCTGCTACTGCCCCCTGTACCTCATGGGGAACCAGTGCGGCGGAAAGTTCACCTACACCGCCTCCGGCATCAAGGACTGCAGCGGCTGCACCATCCCTCACCGGCCGGAGAATTACGGCTATATCATCCGGAAGTTCTCGGAGGCGGCGTCAGAGCAGTCCCGGAAACCGTGAAGAAAATGCCGGCCGGGTCTTGCGTTTTCACCTGCGGTGTAGTATAATATTATCGAAAGATAAATATCGCAAAGCAGTCGGAGCCGTTCCTTATCCGAAGGAACGGGTAATAGGGAAACAGGTGCAAGGCCTGTACGATCTCGTCACTGTATGTAATGAGCGCGCTGTCTCAGTCAAAACAGGACAGCCACTGGCGAAAGCCGGGAAGGCGATGGCGCGCGATGATTTACGAGTCAGGAAACCTGCCGCCTGCTGGTACAGGAATACCGTTCGGTGTTCCAGATCACGAGGGCTTGATTGTACCGCTTCCCCTTAAAGGGTTCGCGCTTGTGGTCATCTTGATAAGATGACCGCTTTTTTTGTCCTGCGTATTCCTGTACCTTAAAATTACTGGTGTAAAATTTTACCATACATCAGAGCGGCGGCGTTTATCCCCGCCCCGGAAACACAAGGAGGAATACACAGATGAACAAAAAAAGACTGCTTTCCCTGCTGGTCATGGCCGCCATGGTGGCCGGAATGCTGACCGGATGCGGCGGAAACAAAACCAGCGACGCCCCCCAGGATCCCGCCCCCAACCAGGACGCTCCCGCTCCTGCGGAAAATGAGACGCCGGAGCCCGCCGAAGAGGACGGTGAGGACTACACCACCGGCGACGCCTCTCTGGACAACCCCCGGAATCAGGACGGCATCGGTGAGGACGAGCTGCTGGTCATCAGCTTCGGCACCAGCTTCAACGACAACCGCCGCCTGACCATCGGCGCCGTTGAGGAGGCCATGGAGAAGGCCTTCCCGGACTGGTCCGTGCGCCGGGGCTTCACTGCCCAGATCATTATTGACCACGTTCAGCGCCGGGACGGCGAGGTCATCGACAACGTAGGTCAGGCGCTGGACCGGGCCGTGGAAAACGGCGTTAAGCGCCTGGTAATTCAGCCCACCCACCTGATGGACGGCCTGGAGTACAACGACGTGGTCAACGAGGCAGCCCAGTACGCCGACGCATTTGAGGCCATGGCCATCGGCGCGCCCCTGCTGACCTCCGATGAGGATTTCCAGATTGTGTCCAAGGTCATGGCGGAGGCCACCGCCCAATACGACGACGGCAAGACCGCCATCTGCTTCATGGGCCACGGCACGGAGGCCGCTTCCAACGCCATCTACGCCAGGATGCAGCAGGTGATGACCGACGCCGGGTATGCCAATTACTTCATTGGCACCGTGGAGGCCGCCCCCACCCTGGACGACGTGCTGGCCATGGTCCAGGCGGGCAGCTATGAGCGGGTGGTGCTCCAGCCCATGATGATCGTCTCCGGCGACCACGCCAACAACGACATGGCTGGCGACGATGAGGACACCTGGAAGACTGTTTTTGAGAATGCTGGCTATGAGGTGGAGTGCGTTTTGAAAGGTCTGGGCGAGTACGAGGCCATTCAGAACCTGCTGGTTGCCCACGCCCAGACCGCCATTGACACGCTGGGATAACCGCATCCGCTGCGTCTCACAAGTCATTTCTTTGTACGGCAGGCTGGGCTCCGGCCTGCCGTGCAAAACACGGAGGTTAAATCATGAAAAAATTCTTTCTTCTGCTGTTTTCCCTGATTCTGACAGTCCTGCTGTCCGCTGGCTGCGGCGCCGCGCCGGACGCCGCCCCCTCCGAACCGGTGACTCCGCCTCCGGCGGCGGAGCCGGAACCCCCGGAGGCTTCCAAGGTGGCCTCCGCTGACCAGATGGCCCCGGTAGAGGATGTAGTGGACCCGGATCTGGTCCCTGTCTACGCCGATTCCCTCCGGGACGGCTCCTATGCTGTCACGGTAGACTCCAGCTCCTCCATGTTCAACATCACCGCCTGCGAGCTGACGGTGGCCGGAGGGAAAATGACCGCCGTGATGCACATGGGCGGCACGGGCTATCTCTACGTCTTCCCCGGCACTGGCGAGGAGGCCGCCCAAGCAGAGGAGAGCGTCCTGATCCCCTACTCGGAGGTCGAAGGCGGCGCCCACACCTTCACTCTCCCCGTGGAGGCCCTGGATATGGGCGTCAACTGCGCGGCGTACAGCAAGAAGAAAGAGATGTGGTATGACCGCACTCTGGTCTTCCGGGCGGACTCTCTGCCAGCTGAGGCCTTTCAGGGCGGAATCTTCGCCACAGCAGAAAGTCTGGGCCTGGCCGATGGCAGCTACACCGTCTCCGTGGCTCTGGAGGGCGGCTCTGGCAAAGCCAGGGTGGACTCTCCCGCCGCACTGCGGGTAGAGGGCGGCATAGCCTATGCCACCATTGTCTGGGGCAGCTCCAATTATGACTATATGCGGATCGATGAGGAGAAGTTTCTCCCCCTGAACACAGAGGGTAATTCCACCTTTGAGATTCCGGCGGCGTATTTTGACCGCAAGCTGGTGGTCTTTGCCGACACCACCGCTATGAGCACCCCTCACGAGATCGAGTACACCCTGTGCTTCGACTCCGCCTCCATCGAAAGCGCGTCATGACCAAGGGGAGCTGTCCGCCCCTCCGGAGTCTCCTGGCGCTGCTGGTTTTGCTGTCTCTCTGCGGCTGTGCTCAACAGACGGAGCCGCCGCTGCCGCCGGAGCCGGAGGCGCCCCAGGCCCTCTCCTGGGACGCGCTGGAATATGAGCGCAGTCTGGATCTCCTATACGCGGAGCAATTTTCTGTGGAGTATTATACTGGAAATTATCAAAAAATTGCCGTTGGAGACGGAAACCACTATCTGGTAGTGCCGGAGGGAGCGGAAATCCCCTCCGGCGTCCCGGAGGAAATCGCGGTGCTGCGTCAGCCCCTGGACAGCATCTACCTGGTGGCCACCTCTGCCATGGACCTCTTCCGGCAGCTGGACGCCATCGGCGCCGTCACCCTCTCCGGCGTGGACACCTCCGGTTGGTACATCCCGGCGGCCCGGGAGGCCATGGAGGCAGGCCGCATGACCTATGCCGGAAAGTACAATGCCCCGGACTACGAGCGCATTCTGGATGCAGGCTGTGACCTGGCGGTGGAGTCCACCATGATCTACCACAATCCGGAGGTCAAAGAGCAGCTGGAGCGGCTGGGCATACCGGTGCTGGTGGAGCGCTCCAGCTATGAGAGCCATCCCTTAGGCCGCATGGAGTGGATCAAGCTGTACGCCGCTCTGCTGGGAAAAGAGGCGGAGGCGGAGTCCTATTTCAACGGTCTCATGGAGCGGCTCACCCCCATTCTGGAGCAGGAGAACACGGGAAAAACCGTAGCCTTCTTCTATATCACCTCCACCGGAGCAGTGAATGTGCGCCGCTCTGGAGATTATATCGCAAAGTCCATCGGCCTGGCCGGCGGAATCTACGCCTTTTCGGATTTGGAGAGCGGCGATGGAGTCAAATCCACCATGAACATGCAGATGGAGTCCTTTTACGAGGGCGCCCGGAATGCGGACGTGCTGATCTACAACAGCGCCATTGACGGTGAGCTCCAGACCGTGGACCAGCTGCTGGAGAAGAGCGGCGTCCTGGCGGATTTCAAGGCCGTGCAGACGGGAAACGTCTGGTGCACCGGGAAGAACCTCTTCCAGGAGAGCCTGGGCCTGGGGGACCTGATTACGGACCTCCACACTGTCCTCTCCGGTGTGGACGTCCCGCTGACCTACCTGCACCATCTGGACTGACGGAGGCACAGACCATGAAACAAGCCCACTCCCGCTACTGGTGCGCCTTTCTTTTGTTGTTTGTCCTGCTTGCCCTTCTGGCGGCTTGGAACATCAATGCCGGCAGCGTACCGCTCACCGGAGCAGAGATCCTCCATATCTTATTCAGTCCTCCGGACGGCAGTACGGAATACGGAATTGTCCGCACCCTCCGGCTGCCCCGGATCTGTGCCGCCGTCATTCTGGGCGGCGGCCTGTCCGTCTCCGGCTTCCTGCTCCAGACCTTTTTTGCCAATCCCATCGCCGGCCCCTTTGTGCTGGGCATCTCCTCCGGAGCCAAGCTGGCGGTGTCCCTGGTGATGATCTCTCTACTGAGCCGGGGGCTGATCGCCGGCTCAGCGGCGCTGATCGCCGCCGCCTTTGCGGGAGCGATGCTCTCCATGGGCTTTATTCTGCTGATCTCCCAGCGGGTGAAACGGATGAGCATGCTGGTGGTCTGCGGCGTGATGATCGGATATATCTGCTCCGCCATCACGGATTTCGCCGTCACCTTTGCCGAGGACTCCAACATCGTCAACCTCCACAACTGGTCCATGGGCAGCTTCTCCGGCATCTACTGGGACAGTGTGGCAGTAATGGCTGTGGTGGTAGGCGTCGCCATGGTGCTGGCCTTTCTTCTCTCCAAGCCCATCGGGGCCTACCAGATGGGAGAGGTGTATGCACAGAACATGGGCGTGAATATCAAGGCCTTCCGACTGGCGCTGATCCTGCTCTCCAGCATCCTCTCCGCCTGCGTCACAGCTTTCGCAGGCCCGATCTCCTTTGTGGGCATTGCCGTGCCCCATCTGGTCAAGAGCCTCTTCCGCACTGCCAAGCCCATTTTGATCATCCCGGCGTGTTTTCTGGGGGGCGCGGTATTCTGCCTGTTCTGTGACCTCATCGCCCGGACAGCCTTCGCCCCCACAGAGGTCAGCATCAGCTCCGTTACCGCCGTCTTCGGCGCACCCATCGTGATCTACATGATGGTTTTCCAGCGGGGAAAATCCAATCTGTAAGCAAGGAGGCGCCGCCGGATGCGGGACTATCTTTACACGGAGGACCTGTCCGTCGGATACAACGGTCAGCCCCTCATCGACCATATCTGCCTCCATCTGCGCCGGGGGGAGGTCATGTCCCTGATCGGCCCCAACGGCTCAGGAAAGTCCACTATTCTGCGCAGCATCATCCGCCAGATCGCCCCCATCCGCGGCACGGTATATCTGGATGGCCGCTCCATGAGTCAAATGACGGCCCTGGAGACCGCCAAACGGCTCTCCGTCCTGATGACGGACCGGGTCCATCCGGAACTGATGACCTGCCGGGATGTAACGGCCACCGGGCGCTATCCCTACACCGGAAAGCTGGGCCTGCTGACAGCGGCGGACTGGGCCAAGGTGGACGAGGCCCTGGTCCTGGTCCACGGGGAGGACCTGGCAGACCGGGATTTTTCTCAGATCAGCGACGGGCAGCGCCAGCGCGTTCTGCTGGCCCGGGCCCTGTGCCAGGAGCCGGAGGTCATTGTACTGGACGAGCCCACCTCTTTTCTGGACATCCGCTACAAGCTGGAGCTGCTCTCCATCCTCAAGGACATGGTACGCCGGCAGGGTCTGGCGGTGCTGATGAGCCTCCACGAGCTGGACCTGGCCCAGAAGATCTCCGACTATGCGGTCTGTGTCCACAACTGTGCCATTGAGCGCTGCGGTCCGCCGGAGGATATCTTTACTGCTGAATATATCTTAGCGCTGTATGACGCCGCCCGAGGCAGCTATAACCCGGATTTCGGCTGCCTGGAGCTGGAGCCTCCCACCGGAGCTCCCCAAGTGTTCGTCATCGGCGGCGGGGGAAGCGGTATCCCGGTGTACCGCCGTCTTCAGCGGCAGGGAGTGCCCTTTGCTGCCGGAGTGCTCCATGAAAACGACCTGGACTATCCGGTGGCCAAAGCCTTGGCGGCGGCGGTAATCTCCGAGGCGGCCTTTATCCCCATCGGGGACGCGGCCTTCCGCTGTGCGGCGGAGCAGATGGAGCGCTGTCCCAGGGTTCTCTGTCCCCTCTCCGCCTTTGGACCCATGAATGAAAAAAACCGCCTCCTCCGGGAGCTGGCGGAGAAGGCGGGGAAACTTTCATGAGCGCGGGATTTGAACACTATATCCTCTCCGGCGGCAGGCGGCTTCGCTGCGGCTACACCACCGGAACCTGCGCAGCCCTGGCGGCGGCGGGAGCCGTCCGGCTGCTTCTGACCGGGGTTCCGCCCTCCTCCGCCTCCCTGGAAACCCCCAAGGGCCTCACGGTGGAGGTCCCGCTGGAATCCTGCCGCTTTACAGACGGCAGGGCCGCCTGCGCCGTCCGCAAGGACGGCGGGGACGACATCGACGCCACCGCCGGACTGCTGGTCTTCGCCCACGCGGAGCGGCAGAAGGTTCCCGGCGTGGCCATTGAGGGCGGCCCCGGTGTGGGCCGTGTGACAAAGCCCGGATTGGACCAGCCGGTGGGCGCCGCCGCCATCAACCGCGTGCCCCGGCAGATGATCCGGGAGGCCGCGGCGGCTGTGTGCGGCGAGCTGAAATACGGCGGCGGAGTCCGGATCACCATCTCCGTCCCCGGCGGTGAGGCGGCCGCGAAAAAGACGTTCAACCCCGAACTGGGCATTATGGGGGGCATCTCCATTCTGGGCACCTCCGGCATTGTGGAGCCCATGAGCCTCCGGGCCCTGGCGGACACTGTAACTCTGGAGATCCGTCAGGCCGCGGCCCAGGGAAACCGGCACATCATCCTCACTCCCGGGAACTACGGAATGGACTTTCTCCGGACCCAAGGGCTGGACAGGCGCGGGGTTCCGGTGGTAAAATGTTCCAACTTCATTGGCGAGGCCCTGGACGCCTGCGCCGCGGAGAACTTTGAGACCGTCCTGCTGGCAGGGCACACCGGCAAGCTGGGAAAGCTGGCCGGTGGGATCATGAACACCCACAGCCGCTATGCGGACTGCCGCACGGAGCTGTTCTGTGCCCACGCGGCGGTGTGCGGTGCTTCCACGGCGGCGTGCCGCGCCCTGATGGACGCCCCTTCCTCCGACGGCTGCATTGCCATTTTGGACAATGCGGGCCTGCGGACGGCGGTACTGGAGAGCATGCTCTCCGCCATCCACCTCCATCTGGACCGCCGGGCCGCCGGGGTATTTCTGGTGGGAGCAATCCTGTTTTCCAACGAGTACGGCCCTCTGGGGCAGACCGAAGCTGTAAAGGAGATCATGGAGGCATGGAAGTGAGAAACGGTGTATTCTACGGCGTGGGCGTGGGCCCCGGCGACCCGGAGCTGCTGACGCTGAAGGCTCTGCGGACACTGGAGCGCTGTCCGGTCATCGCGGCGCCCCGGACCAGAAGCGGTGAGATGCTGGCCTTGGACATTGTCCATCAGGCCATGTCCTTGGAGGGAAAGACCATCCTTCCCCTGAATTTCACTATGTCCCGGGACCCCGCCGTCCTCCGCGCCTCCCATCTGCGGGCATCGGAGGATATTGCAGCCCATCTCTCGGCGGGGCGGGACGTTGCCATGCTGAACCTGGGGGACGTGTCCATCTACGCCACCTTTGGCTACCTGATGGACATTCTCACTGGCAGCGGGTATGAAGCTGTGATGGTCCCCGGCGTGCCCAGCTTCTGCGCTGTGGCGGCCCGCCTGGGCGTCAGCCTCACCACCGCCTCCTCTCCCCTGCACATTCTCCCCGCCAGCAGAGACGCCCTGGAAGAGCAGCTGAGCCTGCCGGGGACCAAAGTGCTGATGAAGTCCGGCAAACAGCTCCCCCAGGCGGCAGAAGCGCTGCGCCGGAAGGGCCTTTTAGAGAAGGCCGCCATGGTCCGGGACTGCGGCCTGCCCACAGAACAGGTCTGCCGGGATCTTCAACACCTGCGGTCGGAGACGGGGTATTTCGCCACCGTCATCGTAAAGGAGTAAATTATGATTCATTTCGTGGGAGCGGGGCCCGGTGCGCCGGACCTCATCACCCTCCGGGGGGCGGAGCTTTTGAAAGCGGCGGACGTGGTCATCTACGCCGGCAGTCTGGTGAATCCGGCGCTGCTGGAGCTGTGCAAAGCGGACTGCACCGTCCACAACAGCGCGGAGATGACCCTGGAGCAGGTCCTGGCCGTCATGGAGGCGGCAGAACAGGCTGGGAGGGCCACTGTCCGCCTTCATACCGGCGACCCCTGTCTGTATGGAGCCATCCGGGAACAGATGGACGCTCTGGACGCCCTGAACATCCCCTATGACGATACGCCCGGGGTCTCCAGCTTCTGCGGCGCGGCGGCGGCTGCCCAGGCGGAGTACACCCTGCCGGAGGTAAGCCAGTCGGTGGTCATCACCCGTATGGCGGGACGCACTCCAGTGCCGGAGCCGGAGTCCATTGCCGCCTGGGCGGCCCATGGAGCCAGCATGGTAGTCTTTTTGTCGGCCGGAATGCTGGATGGACTTCAGGAGGAGCTCCTGAAGGGGGCCTATACCCCCACTACCCCGGCGGCCCTGGTATACAAGGCCACCTGGCCGGAGGAAAAGGTGGTCCGCTGTACCGTAGGCACCCTGGCAGAGGCGGGCCGGGAGCACCAGATCTCCAAAACGGCCCTGGTGCTGGTGGGAAACTTCCTGAATCCGGACTACCAGCGGAGCAGGCTCTACGACCCATCCTTTACCACGGGATTCCGTGAGGCCTCCCGATGACCGTCCGGCTGCTGGCCTTCACAGACCGGGGATATGCCCTGGCCCAAACACTGGCAGCTGCTCTGGACGGCCAGGCCGCCCGCTGCGGCGCGCCCCAGGGCCTAGCGGAGTGGACGGCCGCGGCCTGGAAGGAGTCCCAGGCGCTGGTGTTTGTGGGGGCGGCGGGCATTGCCGTGCGGGCCATCGCCCCCCACGTACGCCACAAGACCGTTGACCCTGCTGTGGTGGTGGTGGACGAGGCGGGCCGCTTCGCAGTATCCCTCCTCAGCGGCCATCTAGGCGGAGCCAACGGCCTGGCCCGGAGGATCGCCGCCTTATGCGGCGCGGTGCCGGTGATTACCACCGCCACGGATGCCCGGGGGCTCTTTGCCGTGGACGAGTGGGCCAAACGGCAGAACTGCCGGGTGCAGAATCCCGAGGCCATCCTCCGGGTCTCCGCCAAGGTGCTCGCCGGCGGGACCGCCGGCATTTACAGTCCCTGGCCCATCGCAGGACGGATACCGGACCATGCAGCCCTGGCGGAAGAGCGGGACTGCGACGCCCTGCTCACCCTCCGCCAGGAGAGCGGAAACGCGCTGCGCCTGATCCCCGCCATCGCCGTACTGGGGGTGGGGTGCCGGAGAGGCACCTCCCAGACGGCCCTGGAGTGGGCTTTTGCGGAGCTCCTGGAGGACAGCGGCCTGAACTCCCTGGCCTTTTTCAAGGTCTGCAGCATCGACTTAAAACAGGATGAGCCCGGGCTCCTGGCATTCTGCCAGGACCATGGCTTCACCTTTGAGACCTTTTCCGCCCAGGCGCTTCTGGCTGTGGAGGGGAACTTCTCTCCCTCCGCGTTTGTTCAGAGCGTCACCGGAGTCGACAACGTGTGCGAGCGGAGCGCGGTCCTGGGCAGCGGCGGGAAACTGGCGGTAAAAAAACAGGCGGGAGACGGCGTGACCATGGCGGCGGCCCTGGCCCCCTTCTCCCCGGATTGGAGATGGCAGGATGAATAAGGTCTATGTGGTGGGCATCGGCCCCGGCGGAGCGGAGCAGATCACGCCCCAGGCCCGGACGGCCATGGAGCGGGCGGAGGTGCTGTGCGGCTACATGGTGTATATCGACCTGGTGCGGCCCCTGTATCCGGGCAAGGAGGTCTTTACCACTCCCATGACGCGGGAGATTGAGCGCTGCCGCCGCTGTCTGGAGTTTGCCCAATCAGGGCGGACCACCGCCATGCTGTGCAGCGGCGACGCCGGAGTTTACGGCATGGCCGGTCCCCTGCTCCAGCTCTGTCCGGAGTTTCCGGAGGTGGAGGTGGAGGTGGTCCCCGGTGTCACCGCCGCCCTCTCCGGCGGAGCGGCGCTGGGCGCGCCGCTGATGCACGATTTTTGTGTCATCTCCCTGTCGGATCTGCTGACGCCCTGGGAGACCATCGAAAACCGCCTCCGCTGCGCCGCCAGGGGGGATTTCTCCATCTGCCTCTACAACCCCTCCTCCAAAAAGCGGGCGGACTACCTGCGGCAGGCCTGTGACATTTTACTGGAGGAAAAAAGTGGGGAAACAGTCTGTGGCTGGGTGCGGAACATCGGCCGGGAGGGCCAGGAGCGCCGGGTGCTGACCCTGGGGGAGCTGCGGGGGGAGACGGTGGATATGTTCACCACCGTGTTCATCGGCAGCAGCGCCACCCAGGCGGTAAGCGGCTGGATGGTCACCCCCCGGGGCTATGAGGCTAAGAGATGAAGCTGCTGATCTTCGGCGGCACCACCGAGGGCCGTGTGCTGGCAGGACAAGCTGCTGCCCTGGGGGCTGAGGTCACCGTCAGCGTGGCCACGCCCCTGGGGGCCGAGGAGCTGGCGGGCCTGCCCGGTGTCCATATACTGGCAGGACGGCTGGACCAGGCCGCCATGGAAACCCTGCTGGCGGGTTTTGACGCCTGTGTGGACGCCACCCACCCCTATGCCAAGATCGTCACCGCCGCAGTCCGGGCGGCCTGCGAGAACACAAATACGCCTCTGCGGCGGCTCCTGCGGGCCGGGAGCGCCGCAGGGGACGCAGTCCAGGTGCCCAGCTGTACTGAAGCCGCCGCCTTTTTGGCGGAGCAGACCGGTAATATTCTTCTGGCAACGGGCTCCAAGGAGCTGGCGGCGTTCTCGCCGCTGCCGCCGGAGCGGCTCTTCGCCCGGGTGCTTCCCACCCATGACAGCATAGCCGCCTGCGAGGCTCTGGGCCTGCCCCACCGGAACATTTTGGCCCTCCAGGGCCCCTTCACCCAAAAGCTGAACGAGGCCATGCTGGAGCAATACCGGATTGCGTGGCTGGTGACCAAGGACGGCGGCAGCCCCGGCGGTTTTGACGAAAAGCTGTCCGCCGCCAGAAACACCGGGGTTCGGGTGGTACTGGTGGAGCGCCCCGCCGACGGCGGCGAGAATATGGACGCGGTTCTATTCTGGATCAAGGAGGGTCTATCATGCGGGTAACACTGGCGGGCCTTGGCTGCGGAACAGCGGCTGCCCTGACAGAGGAGGTTCGGGCCGCCCTGGCCCAGGCGGACTATCTGGTGGGAGCGGCCCGGCTGCTGAGCCAGCTCCCGGCAGGCATCACTCCCCGGCGGGAGAGCGCCACCAAGCCCCAAGAGATCGTAAAACTGCTGCTGGCCTCCGGCTGTCAAAACGCCTGCGTATTGTACAGCGGAGATACCGGTTTTTACTCCGGTGCCCGGAGCCTCCTGCCTCTTCTGCAGGGGTATGAGATTGAAACCCGCGTGCTGCCCGGCATCTCCAGCGTGCAGTACCTGGCCGCGAAGCTGGGCCGCCCCTGGCAGGAGTGGGTCCTCTGCTCCGCCCACGGCGTGGACTGCGACGCTGTGGACGCGGTGAGCCGGAACCGGCCCGCCTGCTTCCTCACCGGCGGGACTCTGGGCCCCACAGCCCTGTGCCGCCAATTGGCGGAGGCCGGGCTGGGACCGCTGCCCGTGACCGTGGGCGAGAATCTCTCCTACCCGGAGGAACATATCGAATCCGGCACGGCGGCAGAGTTCGCCCGGCGGGACTTCGCTCCTTTGAGCGTACTCCTGGCAGAGGCCGCCCCCACCCTTCCCCGGCGGACGCCGGGATTGCCCGACGAGGCGTTTCTGCGGGGTAAGGTTCCCATGACAAAGCAGGAGATTCGCGCCGCCGCCTTGGGAAAGCTGGCGGCAGGCCCGGAGGATGTGTGCTGGGACATCGGTGCGGGCACGGGCAGCGTCAGTGTGGAGCTGGCTCTGCAAACCAAGGCCGTCTGGGCCGTGGAGCGAAATCCGCAGGCCCTGGAATTGCTGCGGGCCAACCGGGAGCGGTTCCGCGCCTGGAATCTGCGTCTGGCGGAGGGCTCTGCCCCGGAGGCCCTGGACGCTCTCCCCAAACCGGACGCTGTGTTTGTGGGCGGCAGCGGCGGCGAACTGCCCCGCATCCTGCAGGCCGTCTATGACGCCAATCCCCGCGCCCGGGTCTGTGTCTCCGCCATCGCCCTGGAGACACTGCACACCGCTCTGGAGACACTCACGGCTCTGGACTGTGAAACGGAGATCACACAGATCGCCATCAGCCGGGGAAAACCAGTGGGAACGCTTCACCTGCTGACGGCTCAGAACCCGGTATTTCTCATCACGGGGGTGCGGCCTTGAGGCGGTTGATGCTCACCGCTATGAACAGCGGCAGCGGCAAAACCACCGTCACCTGCGCCCTGCTGGCGGCCCTGAGGCGGCGGGGCGTCTCAGTACAGTCCTTCAAGTGCGGACCGGATTACATCGACCCCATGTTTCATACGCAGGTGCTCGGCATTCCCAGCCGGAATCTGGATCTCTTCTTACAAGGCCCGGAGGGCGTGCGGCGCACTCTGGCCTGCCAGCGTGCGGATCTGGCCCTGCTGGAGGGAGCTATGGGGTTTTATGACGGCGTGGGCGGCACCGCGGAATCCAGCGCCTGGCAGACGGCGGACACAGAGGACATCCCGTCGGTACTGGTGCTGCGCCCCGCCGGCTCCAGCCTGACCCTGGCCGCTCAGGTGCGGGGCCTCCAGTCCTTCCGCTCCCCCAGCCATCTGGCGGGACTGCTGCTGAACAGCTGCAAGCCCGCTTTCCACTCCCATCTGGCCCCCATTCTGGAGCGGGAGACCGGCCTGCCGGTACTAGGTTTTCTGCCTCCTATAGACGAAGCCGTCTTTGGAAGCCGCCACCTGGGACTGCTGACCGCCGGGGAGATTGCAGACCTCTCCGCCCGGATCGAGGTCCTGGCCGCTCAGCTGGAGCGGACCGTGGACATCCGGTCCCTGCTGGCCCTGGCAGGAGACGTGTCCAACAGCGCCCCTCCTCCGGTCCCGCTCCCTCCGGTCCGATGCCGGATCGCCGCGGCCCGGGATGAGGCCTTCTGCTTTTTCTACGAGGATAACCTGGACGCCTTGCGGCAGTGCGGCGCGGAACTGGTTTTTTTCAGCCCCCTGCGGGACCGGGAACTGCCCTCAAACACCGACGGGCTGTATCTGGCGGGAGGATACCCGGAGCTTCATGCCCGGGCACTGAGCCGGAACGAAGCCATGCGGGAGAGTATCCGGTGCGCCGTCACGGCGGGCCTGCCCACTGTCGCAGAGTGCGGCGGCTTTCTCTACCTCCAGCAGACGCTGGAGGATGATGCCGGAACCTCCTGGCCCATGGCCGGTGCACTGGCGGGCGCAGGGTTTCAAACCGGGCGCTTACAGCGCTTCGGCTACCTGACGTTAACAGCGGATTCCGACAGCCTGCTGCTGCGCCGGGGAGAGACGGTCCCCGCCCACGAATTCCACTACTGGGACTGTACGGAAAACGGAACGGCTCTGGCGGCCCGAAAGGCGGGGCGGGAAACCGTATGGCGCTGCGGCTTTGCCTCCCCTACCCTGTACGCCGCCTTTCCCCACCTGCACTTTAACAGCCAGCTGCCCCTGGCCCGGCGCTTTGCGGACCGGGCCGCCCGCTGGAGAGAGGAACACATATGAAAACGCTTTCGGAAATCCTGTCGCAGATCACGGCCCCCGACGAGGCCGCCAGGGCCGCCTGTCTGGCCCGGTGGGACGGTCTGGCCAAGCCCCTGGGGAGTCTTGGACTGCTGGAGGCCTCCCTGGCCCGGATCGCAGCGGTGACCGGAAGCCCGGACATCACCCTGGACCGTCGGACGCTGCTGGTGCTTTGCGCCGACAACGGCGTGGTTGCCCAGGGGGTCGCCCAGTGCGGCAGCTCCGTCACCGCCTCCGTGGCCCAGGCCCTGGCCGCGGGGGAGAGCACCGTCTGCCACATGGCCCGGTGCGCCCGGTGCCGCGTAATCCCTGTGGACATGGGAATGGCGGACTTCCCCTCCACCCCCGGCGTCTGGGACCGCCGGGTGCGCAACGGCACGGCGGACATTACCCAGGGCCCCGCCATGACCCGGGCGGAATGCGTCCAAGCTATCGAGCTGGGGGCGGAGCTGGTGCGGGAATGCCATGAGAGCGGTTCGTCCATCATCGCCACCGGGGAGATGGGCATCGGCAACACCACTACCTCCAGCGCTCTGGCATCCGTCCTGCTGGGAAAGTCCCCGGCAGAGGTCACCGGCCGGGGGGCGGGCCTCTCCGACGCAGGGCTCACCCGGAAGGTCGCCGCTATTGAGAGGGCTCTCTCTCTGAACCGCCCGGACCCCGCTGACCCTGTCGACATCATCTCCAAAGTAGGCGGTCTGGATATCGCGGGCCTGTGCGGCGTATTTCTGGGGGGCGCGCTATATCGTGTCCCCGTGGTGATCGACGGATTCATCAGCGGCGCGGCGGCGTTGTGCGCCGCCCGGCTGTGCCCTGGGGCGACGTTCGCCCTGCTGGCCAGTCACGTCTCCGCCGAACCGGCGGGAGGCCTGATGCTGGACGCCCTGGAGCTCAGTCCCCTGATCTCCGCCGGAATGCGCCTGGGGGAGGGCAGCGGGGCCGTGGCGGCACTGCCTCTGCTGGATATGGCCCTGGCAGTCTACCACAGCGGCCAGACCTTTGGCCGTCTGGGTATCGACGCCTATACGCCGCAGTGAGGAGGGCGCCATGTTCACACTGGTCATCGGCGGCGCCGCCAGCGGAAAGAGCGAATACGCCGAGTCGTGGGTCATGCGCCTGCCGGGGCGGCGCATCTATCTGGCCACCATGAAGCCCTGGGATGAGGAGTGCCGCGCCCGCATCGCCCGCCACCGCCGCCTCCGGCAGGATAAGGGATTTGAGACCGTGGAGCGGTACACAAACCTGTCAGGGCTGGAGCTTCCGGCGGGAACCAATATCCTGTTGGAGTGCATGAGCAATCTGACCGCCAACGAGCTCTACGATCCGGAGGGCGGCGGAAAAGAAGCCATTCTCTTGGGTATTGACGCTCTGCTGGGGCGCGGCAGACATCTGACCATTGTCACCAACGAGGTGTTCTCCGGCGGCACGGCCTATGGGGCAGACACCCTCCGCTACCTGGAGACGCTGGCCCGGGTTAACCGCGCCCTGGCCTCCCGGGCGGACACCGTCGCGGAGATCGTCTGCGGACTGCCCAACTTCTTAAAAGGAGGACCGCAGCCATGAAGACCGTCCTGGGAACTGTCGCTGCCGCCTTTTCCATGTTCTCGGCCTTGCCGGTGCCCCAGGCACCCTGGGATGAACGGCACATGCGCTGGATGCTGGCAGCCTTCCCCCTCATTGGCCTCGTGACCGGCGCGGCCTGCTGGGCCTGGTGGGCCCTGTGCAGTGCGCTGGCCCTGCCGGCGATCCTGCGGGGAGCGGGGCTGTGCCTGCTGCCGGTACTCATCACCGGGGGCGTCCACTTAGACGGCTATGCCGACACCTGTGACGCCCTGGCCAGTCATGCCCCGCCGGAGCGTCGGCAGGAGATCTTGAAGGATCCCCGCCTGGGGGCCTTCGCCGCCATCCGGCTGTGCTGTTACTTTCTGGCTTCCTTCGCATTGTGGACGGCCATGCCCCGGTTCGACGGGCCCGCCTTCCTGCTGGCCTTGTGCATGTCCCGGGCCCTGTCCGGGCTGGCCATCGCCGCCTTTCCCCTGGCCCGGAACAGCGGCCTTGCCCACACCTTTGCCGCGGCGGCGGACCGGAAAAAACTGCGCTCCCTGCTGGCAGCGCTCTCTATCCTATTGGCGGCGATGCTGTGCCTGCGGGGTATCGGAGGAACGGCCATGGCGGCGGCGGCGTTTTGTGTGTTTCTCTATTACCGCCCCATGGCCCGGAGGAACTTTGGCGGCATCTCCGGGGACCTGGCCGGCTGGTTTTTGCAGACCGCCGAGCTGTGGATGCTGGGGGCCGCCTGCACAGCACAATATCTGGAACCTTTTTTCAGGAGGCTGTTATGATCTTTATCACAGGCCCGCTGCTGGCGGGCAAACAGAGCTATATCTGCGCCGCCCTAGGGCTCTCACTGGACGAATTCGCCCGGCGGGCCGTGTGGGACGTGCAGGAGCTGGCGGCAAAGGAACCGGATCTGCCCGCCCTGGCGGAGGCCCTTGCTCAGCGCGAAATCGTCATTGCCACAGAGGTGGGCGGCGGCGTAGTGCCCACAGACCCGGAGGAGCGGGAGGCCCGGGAAGCCGCCGGACGGCTCAGCTGCCTGCTGGCGGAGCGGGCAGACACCGTGGTGCGGGTGTACTGCGGCCTGCCCCAGGTACTAAAGGGGCAGCTTCCGTGCTGATCTATCTTCTGCGCCACGGGGCCACGGACTATAATGCCGATGGCCGCTACCAGGGCCGGAGGGATATCCCCCTTTCTTCCCCAGGCCGGGCGGCCCTGAGGACGGCAGACTTCTCCCCGGAGACCGTCTATGTCTCCCCCCTCTCCCGGGCGGCGGAGACCGCCGCCATATTGTTTCCCGGCGCGGTGCAGATTCCCCTTCCCGCTCTGGCGGAGATGGACTTCGGCGTCTTCGAAGGGCGAAATTTTCAGGAGATGAAACACGACACCGCTTATCGCGCCTGGGTGGCGGGCGGCTGCACCGGCCAATGCCCCGGCGGTGAGAGCCGGGAGGAATTCTCCGCCAGGGTGTGCGGCGCCTTTACCTACCTGGTGGACCAGGGACTTGCCTCCGGCGCGGAGCATCTCGTGATTGTGGCCCACGGCGGCACCCAGATGGCGGCGCTGGAGCGCTTTGCCCTGCCCCCGCGGGCGTATTTTGATTGGAAATCCCCCTGCGGCGGCGGCTTTTTGCTAAGCAGCGCCCCCTGGCGGGCGGGCCGCCGGCTGAATCTTACCGCAGAAGTACGCTACACAAAGGATTGATCTCATGGAAATCGTCTATGCCGCTCTAGGCGGCTTTGCCCTGGACCTGCTGCTGGGGGACCCGGCCTGGATACCCCACCCAGTGGTGTGGATGGGGCGGTGCATCGCCTGGCTGGAAGAGCGGCTCCGGACCGCCTTTCCAAAAACGCCAAAAGGCGAACTGGTTGCCGGAACTGTGCTGGCGGCGCTGCTGCCTCTGGGAACTCTGGCCCTGTCTCTGGGCCTGCTCCGCCTGTGCCGCCTGGCTCACCCCGCCCTGGCGTTTACGTTGGAAACCGTATGGTGCTGGCAGGCCCTGGCAGTGCGGGGGCTGGCGGCGGAGAGCGAAAATGTACGCCGGCGCCTCACAGCCGGCACGCTGGAAGAGGCCAGGCAGGCGGTGGGCCGCATCGTCGGACGGGACACCGATGCCCTCAGCCCCCAGGGCGTAACCCGGGCGGCCGTGGAAACGGTGGCGGAGAACTTTGCCGACGGCGTGGCCGCCCCCATGGCTTATATGCTCCTTGGAGGCGCGCCTCTGGCCCTTTGCTGCAAGGCCGTCAACACCATGGACAGCATGGTGGGCTACAAAAATGACCGCTACCTCCACTTCGGCCGCACCGCGGCGAGGCTGGACGATGCCGTCAATTTCCTCCCCGCCCGGCTGGCGGCGCTGCTGCTGGTCCTCTCCGCAGGCCTCATGGGAGAAAGCTTTTCCGGCGCCTGGCGAATCTGGCAGCGGGACCGCCGCTGTCACGCCAGCCCCAACTCCGCCCAGACAGAGTCCGCTATGGCCGGAGCCCTGGGCATCCAATTGGGGGGACCGGCGGCCTACTTCGGGCAGGTCCACGACAAGCCCACCATCGGCGATCCCCTGTGGGAGACGGAACCGGAGGATATTCTGCGGGCCAACCGGATGCTGTATGCCGCCAGCCTCCTGTGTCTCATTCTCCTGTGCGGCCTGCGGGTTTTCATTCTGAAAGGAGTCAAACTATGACGGACCACGGCGGCGACTGGGCCAGCTTTGAGGGAACATACGGTGTGCCGCCCCTGGATTTTTCCGCCAATGTCAGCCCTTTCGAGCTGCCGGCGGCCGTCCGGAATGCGGCGAAGGCAGCTCTGACAGAGACCGGGCGGTATCCGGACCCCCAGTGCCGCGCCCTGCGGAAGAAACTGTCGGCATATCACGGCATACCGGCGGCCTGGATTCTCTGCGGCAATGGGGCGGCGGACCTGATCTACCGTCTGGCGGGAGCCCGGCGGCCCCGTACCGCCCTGGTCACCGCCCCTACCTTCTCCGAGTACGAAAATGCCCTGACACTGTGGGGCTGCCGCGTCTCCCGATTCTCTCTGAATGAGGCAAACGGTTTTTCCATCACGGAGGACATCCTCCCCGCCATCACGCCGGAGCTGGACCTGCTGTTCCTCTGTGAACCCAACAACCCCACGGGCCGCACCACGGACCGCCTGCTACTGGAGCAAATTCTGGATCGCTGCGCTGCCTGCGGCACACTGCTGGCTGTGGACGAGTGTTTCAACGACCTTCTGGACGACCCAGCGGCCCACACTCTGCTGGAGTCCCTCCAGCGCTATGAGAATCTGCTGATCCTGCGGGCCTTCACCAAAAGCCGGGGACTTGCAGGCCTGCGGCTGGGGTACACCCTCAGCCAGGACGCCGCCCTGCTGGAGGCCATGGCCCGCAGCGGGCCGCCCTGGGCGGTATCCGCCCTCGCCCAGGCGGCGGGCATCGCCGCCCTGGAGGACCAGGAAAGCCTGAAAGCCCTCCGCCGGCTCATCCGGCGGGAACAGCCCCGGCTGGCAGCAGGATTGTCGGCCCTGGGCTGCCGGGTCTGCCCCGGGGAGGCCAACTACCTGCTGTTTTTCCAGGGTATACCTGCCCTGCCTCAAAAATTGGCACAGCGGGGCGTTCTGATCCGGGACTGCTCCAATTACCACGGATTGGGCCACGGCTGGTACCGGGCCGCAGTGCGCACGGAGGCGGAAAACGGCGAATTCCTGAAAATCATGAAGGAGGTGCTGTAAATGGCCCGATGCATCATGGTGCAGGGCACCATGTCCGGCGCGGGAAAAAGCCTGCTGGCGGCGGCGCTGTGCCGGATCTTCCATCAGGACGGCTGGCGGGCCGCCCCCTTCAAAGGCCAGAATATGGCTTTAAACAGCTATATCACCCGGGACGGACTGGAAATGGGCCGGGCTCAGGTAGTCCAGGCCCAGGCGGCGGGCATTGAGCCCGATGTACGGATGAATCCCGTGCTGCTCAAACCCTCCAGCGACACCGGAAGCCAGCTCATCGTCATGGGAGAGATACGGGGTCAATATGAGGCCGCCAGCTACTTCCGCATGAAAAAAAGCCTGATTCCGGAGGTCTTGGAGGCCTATGAAAGCCTTGCCTCGGAATACGACATCATTGTTATCGAAGGGGCCGGCAGCCCTGCGGAGATCAACCTGCGGGACGGTGACAGTTTCGTGAATATGGGCCTGGCGGAGCTGGTAAACGCCCCAGTGCTGCTGGTAGGGGACATTGACCGGGGCGGCGTGTTCGCCCAGCTGTACGGCACCGCGGCCCTGCTGGAGCCCCAGGAGCGGGAGCGGATCGCAGGCCTTGTCATCAACAAGTTTCGGGGTGATCCGGCCCTGCTGGAACCGGGCCTTGCCATGCTGGAGGAAAAGACCGGCATCCCGGTGCTGGGCGTCGTCCCCTACACCCGGGCGGACATCGACGACGAGGACAGCCTCTCCCCCCGGTTGGGGAAGACCCAGGTCCGCCGTCCCATAGATATCGCTGTCATCCGTCTGCCCCGCATCTCCAACTTCACAGACTTCTCCCCCCTGGAGAGCCACAGCGCCCTGGGGGTGCGGTATGTGGACAGCGCCGCGGTCCTGGGCGCGCCGGACCTCATCATCCTGCCGGGCACCAAGAGCACCATGGACGATCTCCTATGGCTGCGGCAGAGCGGTCTGGAGGCCGCCGTCTTAAAGCTGGCGGCAGGCGGGGTCGCGGTACTGGGGGTCTGCGGCGGATACCAGATGCTGGGCCAGATTCTATCCGACCCCGAGGATGTGGAGCGGGGCGGCAATCTTCGGGGCATGGGACTTCTGCCCTGTGAGACCGTGTTCTCCCCCCAAAAGACCCGCACCCGGGTCACCGCCGCCGTCACGGCGGAGCCCTTCGCCGGGGCGGAACTGGAGGGCTATGAGATTCACATGGGCCTCACCCGGCGAACCGGCGGCACTCCCTTCTGCCGCCTGGCAGACGGGCAGGAGGACGGTGCCGCCGCGGAAAACGTATTCGGCACCTATCTCCACGGCCTCTTCGACAGCGGCGCGCTGACGGAGCGGCTGGCCGCCTGGCTCTTGGGACGCAGAGGCCTTTCTTCGGAGCAAGCCCTCGTGGAGAGCCGCCGGGATTATCAGGAGCGGCAGTACGACCTGCTGGCAGACACCGTTCGGTCCAGCCTGGATATGGCCGCCGTCTATGCTGCCATGGACCGGTACGTCCAAAACACTACAGGAGGACCATCGTCATGAATGTACGCCACACCCTTCCCGGAGACATCGAGCGGACCAGCATGTCCATCATTGCCGCGGAGCTGGCGGAGCGAAACATCATTTTGCCGCCGGAGCACGAGGCGGTTGTGAAACGGGTCATCCACACCACTGCAGATTTTGACTACGCGGAAAATCTACGCTTCACCTCCAGGGCGGCGGAGTTGGGCCAGGCTGCCCTGCGGCGGGGTATTCCCATCGTCACAGATACCAACATGGCCAAGGCGGGCGTCAGCAAGCCCAGCCTGAAAACTTTGGGCTGTGAGCT
Organism: uncultured Oscillibacter sp.; assembly: GCF_910587525.1. Lineage (GTDB taxonomy): Bacteria > Bacillota > Clostridia > Oscillospirales > Oscillospiraceae > Oscillibacter. Next base: position 25,870 of record NZ_CAJULS010000014.1, read on the forward strand.
CCACTGCTTCATGGCAGATCCAGAGGTTGCAATGCTGGCCAAAGAGCAGGGCCTCACCCGGGCGGCAGTTTCTATGGAAAAAGCCGCCCGGGAGCTTCCCGGCGCCATTCTGGCGGTGGGCAACGCCCCCACGGCCCTGCTGCGGATTGCGGAACTGATAGCGGAGGGGCTGCGCCCCGCCCTGGTCATCGGAGTTCCGGTAGGATTTGTAAATGTGGAGGAGAGCAAGGAGATCCTCTTTGCCGCCTGTGAGGCCTGCGGCGTCCCCGCCATCGCGGCTATGGGCCGCAAGGGCGGCAGCAATGTGGCCGCCGCCATCTGCAACGCCCTGCTGTACGCCGCCACGGAGACGTTGGACCCCTCTGCCCGAGGGTGGCAGTGACATCAGTTAAAAGGGGAGCGGTCATTTTTCATGACCGCTCCCCTTTTTCGAGCTGATATCCGGCATCTGGCACAGCAAAAGGCGGCAAATATTGGGCTGTATAGTTAGATAGTGTCTACTCGAGTTAAGTCTGGATAGCAGCCCAAATAGCGATACAACGGACGTGTACCGCAGCAATAAAGGCGCCGGAGGTCTTAGCGTAGCGAGTGGCAATGCCTCTCCACCGTTTTGGGACCAGAAAAGAGTTTTCTACCAGGTGTCGCAGTTTATAGAAATATTTGCCATAGCTACGCTGTTTTTTGCAGTTCTTCTTCGGTGGAATCACGGGTTCCATCCCCATTGAAACCGCATATGCCAGAATACCGTTCGTGTCATAACCCCGGTCCGCCAAAGGATTTGGACTGGCATACCATGCGCATCCACGGCCAGATGTATTTTGGTGTTGAGCTCCCTTTTGTCCTGGACATATCCTGATTGCCACCCTTTGCTTCCGCTGCGTGGGGATGCACCTGGATATGGCTGGCGTCAATCATCAGCCATTCATAATCCGGCTCATCAATCAGAACTTCCAAAAGCTTTTCCCAAATACCTTTTCTGCGCCAGCGGACGAACCTCTGATGAACACTGCCCCATTTCCCGTAATCGGGGGTAAGTCTCGCCAGGGCGCTCCTGTTCGCAATACCGAGAACACTGCGTTGATAAAACGGCGGTTATCTTGGGCAATCCCGCCCCACTGACCCCGTTGTACAGGCAGATTTGGTTCCAGCAACGTCCACACTTTATCGCTTATGTCATGCCTGTGATAGGATGCTCCATTTTATTTTCCCCCGTCTTTTATGATGCTTCTATTCTTTCACAATCTCTTCCCCTTGTGTAGACACTATCTAACACGCTTGAAAAGAATTCAAAAAGGACGATGTCAAAGGAATGAAGGAGTGCTCCCTGTCAAGTAGACAAAACAGAGAAAAAGTAAAGCAGAAAATATCCGCAAGGAGTTTCCTGTTTCTATTGATTTTGGGATTGTAAAAATTCAGCAGGCGGCATACCAATGTCATGAAGTTAAGGAAATTCACCCAATAATGGGGTGCAAAAATGTTTTGGATTCTAAGTGCTTAGCTGAAATCTAAGAACATTTTGATGCCCCATTATTTGGAAATTGGTCTTATCTTAATGACATCGGGCGTCATACAGCCAAGTTTTTTCTGATAGCACTCATTGTTGTAGAAATTAGGCCTTGTTTGAAAAGCAGGGAAAATTGAGCTGAATCAACAAAATAGCGATAGCGGCAATGTAAACGAAGGCGGGAAAAGAAGTATCCAATTTGTCATATCTGGTGGCGGTTCTGCGAAACCATTTGAGCTTTTGATTGAAGATTTTATAATTTCCAGCTCTAACCTTATGTAACTCGGCAAATGGCGGCAAAGCCTTGATTTTCAGGCGTTTCC
>NZ_CAJULS010000015.1 GCF_910587525.1 uncultured Oscillibacter sp.
CCTCAAAGCTGGACAAGCTGCTGGAGGAGCTGGACGCTGAGCTGGACGGCAGGGCTACGGACTTTTTGACAGCCATCCGCGTGGACAAATCCCGCTATGCCAGGGACCAGTTCCGCCTGATCCACGCTCTGCTGGACCAGTACGGCATAGAGGCGGCGCTCCAGGCCATTGGTTTCTGCCAGCGCAGCAGGCTCTACAGCGCCAACACCATGCGGGACTATCTGGAGCACCAGGCCGCTCTATCCGGCGGCACACAGCCTGTCCTGCCTGTCTCCGCTATCCCGGTGGATGACCCCAAGTACCATGTAACTACCCAGAAGCGGCCCCTTGCGGCCTACGCGAAGGTAGGTGACTCCAGATGTTGACACCTTTGGAACGGGTGAACAACCTGCTGGCCGACCTGCGCTATGCCCAGGTGGATTTTGACGCCCTGTTTTCCGGCAGAAACAGCCTTACCCCGCTGGAATCCGTGGAGTTGTTCCTCGCCGAACAGCAGCGCCTGCGCATCCTCAAGCAGAATCTTCCGCGCAGAAAACGGGCTAACCTCCCCGCCGAGAAAACGCTGGATTCCTTTGACTTCGGTTTCCAGCGCAGCGTTTCCAGGGAGCAGATGCTCCGCCTGTCCGATATGACCTGGTTGGAGCAGGCTTTTAACATCTGTTTCCTCGGGCTCCCAGGCGTGGGCAAGACCCATCTCGCGCTCTCCCTGGCTGTCCAGGGCCTCGACCTGGGCTATACCGTGGCATTTGAGACTCTGGACGCCCTCATGACCATCCTCAAAACCGCCGAGATCTCCAGCGCCAGCAAGCGCCGCCTCAAATACCTCCACAAAGCCGCCCTCGTAGTAGTGGACGAGGTGGGCTTTATGCCCCTCTCACCCGCCGAGGCCAATCTCTTCTTTGGCTTCATCTCCGCCATGAGCGAGAGAACCTCCCTCATCATTACCTCCAACAAGGGTTTTGATGAGTGGGCCGATTTCCTTGGCGACGCTACTATTACCACCGCTATCCTTGACCGCCTGATCCACCGCTGCGAAATTATTAACATGTCCGGCTCCAGCTACAGGCTGGAACACCACCAGTCCATTACAAACTAACTTTTTCCGCTGGTATACTTTGTGGCGAAAATCCTCCCCAAAACTGGTATACTTTCTGGCGAAATTTGGCCCTTTTTACTTGACTGCTTACAACATCGCCGGCGGCGAGCTCAACGCCCAGGTCCACGAGTACAGAGAACTGCTGAAGCACGGCTGCTTCGATATCTATCAGATGGACGTGGTGCTCTCCGGCTGGTTCGTCCAGAACCGGAAGGTAGCCGCCATGGTAGAGGCGGAGAACAAGATCTACACCCCCCATACCTGGACCCACGGCATGGGACTGGCCGCGGCGCTGCACATGGCCGGCGCCGTCTCAAACTGCCCGTTTATCGAATACTGCTATGATCCGCCCCACTGGAATTACACCGTGCGGGACCTGATGCTGACAGAGCCCCTGAAAGTGGAACAGGACGGCTACATCAATGTCCCGGACAAGCCCGGCTTGGGCGTGGAACTGAATCACGAGCTGCTGGACAGGTATACAGTCCTTCGAAAGTAATAAAACAGCCGCAAGTCAGGACCACCCGTATAACGGGTGGCCTGACTCGCCCTATAAGGGCGTGATATTGGACGCGCCTCAAGGCGCGGCGAAACGGTCTGCCAACCGCATATTCTTACAAGCGGCCCCACTTAGTATGTGGTTTTCTTTTTCACAAGAAAAAACGCAGGTATCCTTCTTTTGGATACCTGCGTTTTAACTCGAAAACCACAGAACGTCTAATACTTCGATTTTATCGCCGGTCATACGCCCGGCGCATTTCTGAACATGGGTAAAGAACCGAGCCGCCGCCTGGGAACACGCGCTGTGTTTTTTTCAAACCAGCACCGCGCCCCTTTCCAATGTGGGCCGCAGCCGCACAAAACGAAGCCCTTCATACACGCGGTCATGCTTGGTGGTCAAGGCAGACGCTACCCCTTTTTACACCATCGCAGCGGCATTATAGATCAAATTATATGTGCCGGTGATTTTCAGGGACTCAAACTGCGGCCCGAACCAACTACGCAGCGTGTCCTGAACCTGGATCCGTTCTGCAATCAGCAGCGGCGTATCTACCAGATCCTCCGGGACGGTGTATTCCTGCTGGGCCAAGGCCGAATCCGCCTGCGTCAGAACACCCCATCGCTTCTGGATCGGCATCCGGACAAATTCCCGCTCCGCCTTATCGGCCAGGTCTACCAGCTCCTGTACCCGCCGTTTCAGCGGCATACCGTCATCCGTCAGCGTAATGCTGTGCTGGCCGCGATGAAAGAGCTTTGTGTTCAGCTCCTGCTCTAACTGCATGAGCTGCCTGGAAAGAGCCGGCTGTGTAATATGGAGCAGCTCTGCGGCTTTCGTAATATTTTCCTCTCTGGCCGCTAACAGAAAATAGCGCAAAACGCGAAGTTCCATAGGGCTCCTCCTTTGTGCAGCACCTGCATGAAAAAATATAACAGATAGCCGCATTTACGGCTGTCTCAGGCTGTAAACAAAGCCATCCGCGTCTTCTTCTGTCCGTATCAGATTCGAGTAATACCTCAGAAGCTGCCGCTCTGAATATAATCGTGAAATACCGCCGCATTTTGCTCCAGAATGCTGAACAGGGGGAGATGATACGCTTTTTGCGATACCGGCGGACGCTGTCTGGAGCAAACCGCAAACCGGACAGGGCTGCCGCCAGTTGGAAGGTTTTGCCGGAGCACCCCGCCAGATATCCGCTGGCAGAGAGAGATACTGGTCCCAGGGCTTATACGCCGCACTTCGCCGTGCCGGTAACGGTTTGACCTGCGGTTGATTGTCCAGGCGGATCATACTGCATGTATGTAGGTAGTTATGTAGCTTTCAAGGACAAAACAGAATTCTTCATACGCTCCGGCCTGATCTCTTTTCCGCAGCCTGAGAAGTTCCGCGCCCCAGTCGGCAGGGGGACATAGAGAGTAATTGTCAATTGCGTATTTTCGCATGTTTTTGAGCACGGGAGAGTTTAGATTCAATAGTTTGACCGTCACTTCCGCGTCTTTGCTGACCCCCACGATCTCTCCATCCTCCGAAAAGAGAAATTTACTTTCGCACTCTCTATACAGAGGAATGACCGGCAGTATGTCGCTGCCTTTCACGGACTCGCAGAACAGATCTTCCTTTCTGATTGTCCCCTGGCTTCGCTGCCCTTTTCCGCCGTCGCAGCAGGCCAGCAGATTTGTCTCGTAATCGAGCTGCATCTCTTCATATACGGGGGTTCCCTTTGCGAAAATGTGTTCAATCTGCGTGTCGCCTTTTCCTGAAATTCTTCTGCCGCAGTAGCAGCAGATATATCCCTGCTCATTCGCCAGAGCCTCTTTCACAACCTTATAGAGGGCCTTTTTCTTTTTCAGCCCCTGATAGGTGGCACCTGGAGTTCTGCAATAAGCCGTCAATCCCGCGGGCGGAGCCTGTTTCTCTATATATTTCATGTTCACTCCATCCTGTTCAGCGCGATTCTTGCCGTTATAAAGAAGGGATCGCTTTCCCCCACGATCTCTCTGATCCGCGCCAGTACCGCCTCTGCCTCCGCACGGTTTCCCCGCATTACCGCGCCGCGGAAAGCCTGAACCGATTCGTTGTACTCGGCGGGCCGCATGGAAACCAGCATATGCTCTTCCATGATCTCGTCCAGAGAGCGGTTGTAGGTTTCACTTGGGGCGGGGCCTGCCTGTCCGTTGGACATGATGTACACATCCTTTTTGTGCATGCCGGAGACGGTCGCCGGCGAATGGGTGGTAAATATCATGTGCCCATTGATATCGACGCTGTGAATGGTTTTCGCGAACGCCTTCTGCCAATTTAAGTGCAGATACGCGTCGAACTCGTCAAAGAGGTACAGGCAATCGTCGTGAGCGGTGAAGGAGAGCAGCAGAAACAGCAAGGAGAGCTGCTTTTCACCCTCACTGAGCGTATCAAAAGGAAATTCGGTTCCGTCCGTCCTCTTTAAGGACAGAAACATGCGGTCGAGATACCCGGCGTTCTGCAGAGCTTTCAGCTTTGCAAACAGCTCGCTTTCATGTTCTGCAAGGCTGGTAAAATCATCAAATCCCCGAAAGAACATAATATATTTGGCGGACAAGTCCCGCGTTCCCGCTACATACCTCCGGAGTTGGTTCAAAAAGTTTTTTACAAAGCCCTGTGCATTCCAGTATGTGTCGGCGCTGCCGGCTCTGCCCTTGGGATTTTTCAGCAGGATATGAAACTGCGGAAGGAGCTCCGCGCAGCCGAGGAGCTCCAGGAGCCTTTCATAATACGGTCCCCGGTAAACCGCGGCTGTGAGCAGCAGGAGGCCCAAGTCTTTCGTGGAGTAGTAGTCCAAAAACTTATAGCCCGGCAGGTCGCCGCCGGCAGCTTTTTTCAGTCTGTTGTTGTACTTTTCATCAAACGTAGTATCGGCTGTGCGGGCCTGCCGCGTTGTTTCACCGGCATAATACAGGAGGATTGCGGAGGGCAGCGCATCCGGTATCTCTCGTCTGCTCAGTTTTGTTTCACCATCAAAAATGGAAACGTCGGACTTTGTGCACCGCAAAACAAAGCGGTGATCCCCGCTCACATACTCAATGGAACAATCCTCAATATCGGGAGTGACGATCAGATTTGAATTTTTCTCTGTTGTGGAGTTTTTGGCAAAGCTGAATACGGCCGCGATGGCCTCCAGCAGATTTGACTTGCCGGAGCCGCTATTCCCAATAAACGCGGAGGTGTTTGAATCAGAGAGGACGCAGTCAAAGTTCCTCAAATTTTTGTATCGCCCAATGGATATCCGCTGTAATCGCATGCGCATCACCTCATTTGGTTTTTGATAGGATCTGCTTCAAAAGCTCCACGGAAGACGCCTCTGCGGGATCATTTGTCCCCAGCTCACCCCGGAAGGCCCGGGAGAGGATGGATTTTTTGACAAGATCAATTTGGGCCAAAACCAATTTGGCATTGGCTTCCACCTGCAGTTCCTCTTCCATCAGGCGATCAAGAATTTGGACAATTTTTTGCTGCTCCTCAATCGGCGGAAGATGCAACTGATATTGCTCCAGAAATTTTTTGGGTACACGCAGTTGTCCGACTGCGCCGTTCATAACGGTCTGCGCTTCATCCCGGAAGTTGCGGTTTCGCACGATGTGATATAGATATCGGTTATACAATTGTGCGCCACACCGGAGTACAAAAAATTCAGTTGAGCCATATCCGATATGATTTGTTAATTCTCCGACGATTGCGGATTTTCCGTTTTCCATACAGGGTGTGATTTTGGCAAACAAGATATCACCCTCTGAAAAATTAGTGAATCCTGTTCGTACTTCTTTAAGCAATCTGGTTTGCGGCGCAGTAATTTCTCCACGGGTCTCCGACAAAGCCGACATGGGGATGAAGGATACCTCCAAGGTGTCTGAAAGATTTTTGACATCGGCTCTTTGAGGGTTCACGGTACAGACCTCTGCCAGATAAACAATCTGCCACCGCTCCATTCCCATGTTGCGGCTGTTTCTCCACGGGGCTGTAAGTTTGCCGGTAAAAGCTTTGTGAAGGATTGCGGCCCTGCGGCTTTCGCAGCCATCTAACACGGCCTGCAGCGTTTTCCTGACAGCTTCCAGCTTGCCAAACAGGTTTTCAATGCGATCGGCAATACGAAATTGCTCTGACAGCGGCGGAATTGGTGTATAGCAACGCTCTATTTTGCTTTTGTTTACAATGGAAATTGTTGTGGCGGATGCCTTTGTGCGGAGTTGATCAACAAATTCTTCTGTGTTGCAATAGTAATAAAAATAGAGCGGGTCGATTTGCGGTACGATAGAATTGATCTGTTGATTTGTTGCGCCCGCCACTTCCGAAAAGCCGCATTTCCCGATGCTTCCAATACAGCAGACCATAGTGGCTTGGGCGGGTATGGTTCGAGATATAGCTTTGCCCTCCTCGGTTAAATACTCGGCGGCATCATAAACATGGCGGCCTGCGTCCAGATCGCCCGGCTTAAAGAAGGGGAAATCCCCTCCGTAATATTTGGGTTTTTTTCTGCTGGGCGTATTTCCTGTTACAACCCGAGAAATCTCTCCAACTCGTGTCCAGCACCAATTCTCCGGCACCCTATATGGCTGTTCCGGGCCTGGCACCAACGCCGCGTGCAGGCGCTCTTCCAAAATGAGGGCAGCGCCCTCTTTCCGTCCCCGCGCCATCAATCCCGCACCTCCAGGGCTCGCAGTTCTTTCACAACGCTTCGCAGCAGCTTCACAGCTTCCTCCAGCTGGGCGGCGGCCTCCTCGGCGCTGTCTGCCGGGTCAGGCAGGTCATGATAACCCAGCGCTGATTCATCCTGAATCAGCCCCAGGTCCAGGATGTCGTCGGGATTTTTTGCAATCTCCTCCCGGGTAAAGCTGCTCCATCGCTCTCCGGTGCGCCTCTCCGGATGCAGATACCCCTCCATGAACTCGCTGAAATCGCTTTTTTTCAGCTGGCGGGTCTTGCCGAAACCCGGCATGTTGGTGCGCATATCGTAAAACGCGACGCTTTTGGTGCTGCCCTGCTCGGCGGTTCCCCGGGTGAAGAACAGTACGTTGGTCTTCACGCCCTGCGCGTAAAAAATACCGGTGGGCAGACGCAGAATGGTGTGCAGATTACAGAAGTTCATCAGCTCCCGGCGGACGCTGGAGCCGTCGCCGGCGGCAAAGAGCACATTATCCGGCAGCACTACGGCGCAGCGGGCTTTGCCGTCCGCTTTCAGGCTGCGGTAGATCATCTGCAGAAAGTTCAGCTGCTTGTTGGAGGTCCGGAAGGAAATATCGTCCCGGGTAGCGCGCTCGCCGCCTTTTTTGGTGCCGAAGGGCGGGTTGGTCAGGATCACATCAAAATCCCTGTATGCTTTCGCATTTTGGGACAGGGAATCCGTGCAGACGATATTGGCCGGAACATTGTGGAGGTAGGCATTCATCAGGGCGAGGCGGTGGGCGTCGGGAACCAGCTCCACACCGGTATAGGATTCCTCCATCCGATTCACTTCGTAGTCTGTCAAATCGTAGAGATTTTTGCCCTTGACAGCCTCTCGATAGGCCGCAATCATAAAGCCGAAGGTTCCGCAGGCCGGGTCAAAGCACCTTTCACCAAACCGGGGGGCTACCAGTTCTGTCATCACATCGATCAGCACGCGGGGGGTAAAGTACTGTCCGGCGCCGGATTTCTTCTCATCCGCATTTTTTTGCAGCAAACCCTCGTAGAGATCGCCCAGGCCCTCTTTTTTGGCGTCATACCAGTCCAGTTTGTTGATCTCGGAGATGATTTTTTGCAGATTTTTGGGCTCGTCAATGTTTGAAACGGCTCTTACGTAGATCTGCCGTATTTCACTCAGGGGGGCGTTTCCCAGTTCGGACAGAAGCTTGTTGTAGTATTTTTTCAGCGCGATTCCCTCGAGGCCTGTGAGATATCTCCAGGAGTAAGCGTAGAGAGCGTCTTTCAGATCGTTCTTCTCTTTATCGGAGAGTTCCTCAACCGTTTTCTTGTGTCTGCGCGCAGCATCTTCCAGCCGCTTATGGTATGCGTCATGTACGGCGCCCATCAGCCGCTCCTCAGTCCCGTTTTCGTTTATCATCTTGAGGAACAGAATATAGGTCAATTCCGTGACATACTGGTGATAGGTAATGCCGTCGTCCCGGAGAATATTGCAGAGGCTCCAAAGTTTTTGTACGATATCCTGAGTGCTCATCACGCCGCTCCTTCATAGATGTAAGTGTTGATCTCCCGGATGATATCCGCCAGCTGGCCGCCGAATTTTCGGTTGAACCGGGTGAAGCCGCCGTCCATTTTGAATGCCGGAGCTTCAAAGGTCTCGGCATTCAGGATGCTCTCATGCAGCATATAGGCCTGGATTTTCTCCAGCAGATCCAGCTGGATTTTATTGAAGTGATGGGCGGCGGTCAGCTTGGAAAACGCCGCTTTCACCCGTTCACCGTGGTCGATCAGGGGCGTTTTCAGCACGGCCCGGCGAACATAGGCGATGATATCCGCCACAATGCGCTCGTTGGCCACCGCACTGGCCGCCTCGTTGAGGCTGCTCTCATTAAAGTCCTCCTGATCCAGTTTCAGTTTCAGCTCCCGCAGCTGAGCCCGGGTCATATCGCCGGGGCGGGTGCAGGCGATGCGGATGGCCTCAATGTGGTCCTTGTTCTCGTTGATATAGGCGTTGAAGGCCTCCAGATAGTCCTCCGGTTTCTCCGTATTGCCATAGCCGCGGGTGGTTTCAAAGAGTGTGTCCTCTTTCTCGGAATAGTAATAGCCGCGCTTTTCCCCCTTCAGCCCGTCTGCCCAGATCAGAAAATCCCTGTCCTGCCGGCACCGCTGGATAAACGCCTCCCCAGTACAGCTCTTCAGCTCTCTGGCATATGCCTTGAGGGTACGGCCGTCCAGGCGGTCAGAGACGCCGCGCTTTTCCGCCTCGGTCAGGCTGCTGTTTCTGCGCTGCAGTCTTGCCAAAATGCGGTCTTTGATGGGCTGTTTACAGGCTCCGTCCAGGCGGAACAGGTCCTCCAGCAGTTCGGCCATGGATTTGTGGACGGAGACCGATTTCATGTTGGAGGTGTCGTCCAAATCCTCGTAAACCCGGACGGCGTCAAAGATATTAAAGTGCGTCTTGCCGATCTCCGGGCAGGGGCGGGTCGCCCGTCCCAGCATCTGCTCAAAGAGGATGCGGCTGTTGATCTTCCGCATGAAAACCAGATTGCAGATGGGGCGCACGTCAATGCCGGTCGTCAGCAGGTCCACAGTGACGGCGATGTTCGGGTACTGGTTATTTTTGAATCGCTTGATCACCTGCAGAATCTTCTTTTTGCTGCCGCTGGCCGTCTTGCTGGTGATTTTCATGATGGCGTCGTTGGAGATGCCGTAGGGTTTGTAGATTTCCTGAAGAGTGTCCACGATCTGGTCGGCATGTGCGTCGTTTACCGCGAAGATCAGAGTTTTTTCCCGGCCCTCCGGATTCAGATGGGCGGATATCTCTTCCAGCACCTTGCGGGTATGATCGGGCAGAACGATTTTTCGGTTGAACTCGGAGACATCAAAATCCAGCTCATCTTCCAGTACGGTTCCGTTCAGGAGCTCGTTGGTGTTGGGATCATACTGCGCAAGGGTCTCCCCCCGTTTGAAGCGGGCGTCGTTCTGGATGAAATCCGTGTTGATGAGATAGGGGGGATCGTGGTCTACCAGCCAGCCGTCGATGACGGCTTCCCGGTAGCTGTACGTATAGACCGGTTCCCCGAAGATTTCAGTGGTATGGAGGGCCGGGGTGGCAGTCAGGGCGACCTTCACCGAGTCAAAATACTCGATGACCTGCTTGTATTTGCTCATATAGTCTGCCTGATTGTCGTAGAGGATCTCCTCGTCCGTCATCTCGCGGTCGAGAATGTACCCCCGGTGGGCCTCGTCCACGATAATGAGATCAAACGCGCCGGGCATCAGGTCCGGCTCTTCGGAGAGGACGGTGCGCTTGAGGAGCCCCTGCACGGTGGAAATGCTGACTTTGGTCTCCAGGTTGATGCGGTTGTCATCAATCGCCTTGATCTCATAGATCTCATCCAGTGACAGCAGATCTTTCAGCTTGACATCCTGGAAGGTGTCCATGGCCTGCTCCCCCAGGGACACGCGGTCCACGAGAAACAGAATTCTGCGGAATCGCTTGGAATCCAGCATCTTATAAATGAGGCCAAGTACCGTGCGGGTTTTGCCGGTGCCGGTCGCCATGGCCAGCAGCGCAGTCTTTTTTCCCTCGACAATGGCCTCCGTCACCTTGTTGATGGCCTTGATCTGATAATCGCGCAGGTTCAGGCCGCCGGGATCGGTCATAAAGGAATCGTCTGCGGCAGCAAGCGCCTGATTGGCCTGAGTGATGTCTTGCCGTAGCTTTTCCAGCAGGTCATCGGGGCTGAACCAGTTTCGGATGGGGTAGGACTGATTTTCCGCCGATCTTGTATCCAAAAACCAGATGCCCGATTTGGTCCGCAGCTGTTCCAGATAGGCCCGTCCGTTGGAGGCAAAGAGGAAGGGAACCTGATATCCGTTCCATGAGCCAACGGTGTAGTGCAGGTCCTCCGCCTTGATATGGGAGGCATAGTCCTTCACCTGTACGTCGATGGTGGACGCCACGTCCTCGGACACCTTCTTGGCGTCCATCAGCGCCACCAGCTTTTCGCCCGCAAAGAAGGCGTAGTCCGCATAGCCGTTTTCATAGAAGGCGGAGTTGGTGGGCCATTCGCTGATTGCCAGATTTCGCCCCTTTACCGGCCGGGCGCCCTTGCTGTGGCGCAGGTTCTGCGTATCTGCCTCCCACCCGGCAAGGCGAAGCTGCTCGTCAATCAGGCGGCGGGTCTGGGCTTCGCTCCAGGTTATCATGGAGGCCATGGCCGCGGAGCGTTTGGCGTGTTCTCTCTGCGCCGCGCCGGAGGCGGGAGCCGCCGCGGCCGTCTGTGTGGCAAGTTCCGCGGTTTTGCGGTCCTGACTGGCCGCGGCTGTTTCCGGGTCTTCGCCTCCGTCTCCGGATGGCATAACAAATGGGGAAGCGGTAAATTCCCAGTCGCCATAGGTCTTCATCAGCCAAACGGCCAGGTTATAGGCCATGGAGAGCCGCGTTTCCGCCTCCGCCGCAGAATCTTCGCCGGGGTAGGCTGCGGAATCTCTGGTTTGGTACAATATGTGGAGGGCATCCCCGATTTCGCGGGGGAGCAATCCGGCCCGCTTCAGGGCGCGGATGCGGCCGGCGTGGGTGCGGGCCGGCTCTGGGATTTGTGCACTCAGCGCGATCTCCTGGGCCAGGCGCTCTGCAAAGAGACGCAGTTTGTCCATGCAGGCACGGGGGGCTCCGGCATAGATTTCGGCGTCGGCGCCGGTCTGCGCCAGCGCCGGCCAGTATGGATTGAGAAAATCAAAGTTTGATTTCATCGGAAATTCCTCCTGCAAATTTATTGGCCGGTCCGATACAGGTCGCTCAGGGTTCTGCCGCCGCTGTCCCTCCACTCTCTCCAGCCGTTTGTGCTGCCGCCCAAAACAAAATCCGAGGCGCCGCTGGGGCTTTTGAAACTTACGACTTTCGTCAAGCGGTACCTGCCGTCCTCCCGCTTTATGATCGTGCCGTCCGCCAGCATGGCGGATCTTTTGAGGTTGTAGCTGGCGATATGTACCGGGGTGGAGAGATCGATTTCGGAATCGGGAAAGACATCGAATGTCTCCCCGGCGTAGCTTCCGTGGGCGATGATGCCTCTGCGGGACGTGGAAAAGATCTTCTGGCCGCCGGAGGAGGGCGCGGCGTTCATGCGGTAGCCCAGTGCCGCCATGACAAATTCGATCTCCTCGTATATCTCCTCCACAATCGGCAAATCGTATTCTGATATTTTATACTGGGGGACCGTCTTGTTGTCCACGTTGTAGCGATTGGCGTCGATTGCCTTCTGAATGGCGTATTCCTCAAGGCCGCTTAGGATATTGAGAGTAAAATGTTCACTGTCTGCCAGGAACAAAATCGCTTTGTTCCAGAAATCCTTTTTGGCGTTGTGGCTGTCCAGCCTGGAGATCCCGTTGCGGGTCTGTCCGATATAGATTTGCGTCAGAGCGCCTGTTTCGTCGTTGACGAGAAAGTAAACGCCGGGATTGTTCACGCCTGTCAGCAGCTTGGCCTCGGTGAGATATTGGCGGGGGATCACATATGCTTTGATCGGTGACAGGTGGCGCATAATCGTGCGGACTCCGTCTGCCTCCCCATTGTGATAAATAACTTCCAGCCGCGTTGACTTACCCATATTCTGCTCCTTACTACGCTGTCTTTTATTGTAGTGGTCCGGAAATGCCCATGACTGCATGAGATACGCGCCGGCACCTGTTTTGGGAAGACGCGGTCACGGGGAATTTTCTCCGGGGGATGGTTTCTTCGTGTAGCGGCCGCTCTTGATCCTTGCGTCAGCCGGCTTCACCGCATCGCCCGGGATGCCCCAGGTCCGGCCGATGGTGATGACCCCGGGAATACGGCCTTCCTTACAGAGAACCTGAATGCGGCGCTCGGAAATACCCCAGCGCTGTGCGGTCTGTTTGATAGAAAGATATTTCACAGGCAACCTCCCGATCATTTGGGAATAGACAGTTTGACGAAAACATTATAGTCGGTTTCGCGAATAAAATCAACAGATTTTTCAGAACCGCTGCCGTACCGTCCCGCTGACATGGGGAGCGGCCATGCGGGCCCCGGCCGGCTGTCCCGCGGAAGATGTCCGTTTTGCTCTTTGTTGACAATCATTTGGAATGTGGTACTATGGAAAAGCGCCCTAAAATGGAGCTGGCAAAGGCGCGTCACAAAACAGAAGGAGGACCGGAGGACATGATTTTGCAAAAGGCGGCCTGTATTGAGCCGATGTACAGTGAGCTTCCCTTTCTGGAGCGTTTCCAGGCGGCAAAGGCCGATGGCTTTCAGTTTGTTGAGTTTTGGAGCTGGACGGACAAGGACCTGGACGCCGTGAAGGCGGCGGCGGAATCCGCCGGGATCGGTATCGCCGGGTTCAACGGAGACGCGGCGCTGTCCCTCATCGATCCCAGTCAGAAAGAGGCGTACCTGGACTTTCTCCGCCAGTCTGTGGAGGCGGCGAAGAAGGTGGGGGCAAGGTCCCTCACCATTCACTCCAACGGCCTGGGAGAGGGCGGCGCGGTCATCGACCATTACAACAGCCTCAGCCACACCGTAAAGCTCTGCGCCATGTTCGACACGCTGCGGGAGTGTGCGGAGATTGCCGAGCGTTCCGGGATTGCCATGAACCTGGAACCGCTGAACACCACCACGGACCATGCGGGAAACTTCCTCCGGAGCACACAGATGGCGGCGGAGATGACCCGGCTCATCGGCTCGCCGAAACTCAGGGTGCTCTACGACGTGTACCACATACAGCTCAACGAGGGCAGTCTCTGCGATAACATCCGCGCCTACGGGGATCAGTTCGGCCACATCCACGTGGCCGACGTCCCTGGCCGCCACGAGCCCGGTACCGGTGAGATCAATTATCCCAATGTGCTTGCCTGCCTGGAGGAGGCGGGTTACACCGGCCTTGTGGGTTTTGAGCTGATACCAAAAACCACCACCGCCCAGGCGGTAAAGGCGATTATGAGCCTTTGACTTTCGGAGGAACGGGCAGTAAACGGCGCCCCATCTGTCACAACAGCCTGACAGATGGAGCGCCGTTTCTATATGGCGTTTTTGGTTTGACTGCGGATTCCGGCTGTTTTATAGTCGAAGCACTTGAAAATCCGCAAGTTGCGGATTTTCAAGTGCTTCAACTATGAAGTCAAACACACGCCCGCTTATGCGGGCTCTGGCGGCAGTTTTACTGCCGCCAGGTTGAAAAGAATCAGAATGATTCTTTTCAAATGTGCTGACTATAAAATCCACGCTGCCGGTCTGAAAAGTTCCCGATTTCCCGGAGGAATGCCTCGCCGTAGCGGCTGGCCTTGGCGTCGCCCACACCGCTGACCGCCCGCAGCTCCGCCGAGGTCCGGGGCTGGACCACAGCCATCTCCCGCAGCGTCTTGTCGGAGAACACCACGTAGGCCGGGACGCCCTGCCGCCGGGCGATCTGGGCCCGCAGGGCCCGGAGGCGGCCGAAGAGCTCCGCCTGTCCGCCCTCCAGCTCCGCGGGGATCTGGCGGCGGCTGGCCGCTGCAGGCCGCTCCTCCTCCGCCGTCCGCATATACAGCGCCGGGGCGTTCCGGGCGATGTCCTCCGCCCGCTCCCCCAGCAGCAGCACCGGGTACTGCCCCGGTGAGAGGGTCAGAATCCCCTCATCCAGCAAAAAGCGGATGCGTTCCCGCACCGCCTTTTGGGAGAGCTCCCGCAGCGCGCCGTAGCTGGCCTCCCGCTCCATGTGGTATTTCCGCACCCGGTCGGTGTCCGCACCGCAGAGGGTCTCCGCGATGACGCCCGCGCCGAAGTGCTGCCCCGTCTCGGCGATGCACCGGACGATGGCCTGGGCCTCCCGGCTCACCTCTACCTCCCGGAAATTGTGCAGGCAGTTATAGCAGGTGCCGCAGTATTCCGGTGCGCTCTCGCCGAAATATTCCAGGATGTACTGGCGGAGGCACCGGCGGGTGCGGCAGTAGCCGGCCATCTGCCGCAGCCGCTGGAGGTCCCGCTCCCGCAGCCGCTCCGCCGCGGCCTCGTCGATGCCCTCCCGGGCCTCTCCGTGGGTGATGAGATACTCGCCCGTCCGCACATCCTGGCCGCTGTACAGCAGCACACAGGTGGAGGGCAGTCCGTCCCGGCCCGCCCGGCCCGCCTCCTGATAGTAGCTCTCCATATCCTTGGGCATGTTGTAGTGGACCACATACCGCACGTCGGACTTATCGATGCCCATGCCGAAGGCGTTGGTGGCCACCATCACCGCCGCCCGGTCATAGAGGAAGTCCTCCTGGCTTTGGCGGCGCTCCTCCGCCTCCAGCCCCGCGTGGTACCGGGCTGCTGGGACCCCCTGGTCCCGCAGGAATTGACAGACCTCCTCCACGGCCTTTCGGGTGGAGCAGTAGACAATGCCGCACTTTCCGGGGCGGCCCCTCACCAGCTCCAGCAGGGCGGCCTTTTTGTCACTGGGCTGGCGGACCTCAAAGTACAGGTTTTCCCGGTCAAACCCGGTGGCGATCCGCAGTGGGCCCCGCAGGGCCAGCAGATGTTCAATGTCCGCCTTCACCTCCGGCGTGGCGGTGGCGGTGAAGGCCCCCACCACAGGCCGCCGGGACAGGGAGGCCGCGAAGGCGGGGATATTTAAGTAGGAGGGCCGAAAGTCCTGGCCCCACTGGGAGATGCAGTGGGCCTCGTCCACCGCCACCAGGGAGATGTCCGCCGTCTCCGCAAAGGCCCGAAAACCCTCGGTCTCCAGCCGCTCCGGGGCCACGTAGATGATCTTGTACCGCCCCGCCTTCGCCCGGTCCAGGGCCAGCAGATACTGGCGGAAGGTGAGGCTGCTGTTCAGAAACGCCGCCGGGATACCCATCTGCACCAGGGCCGTCACCTGGTCCCGCATCAGGGACACCAGGGGGGAGATCACCAGTGTAATCCCCGGCAGCAGCAGGGCCGGAATCTGGTAGCAGGCCGACTTTCCCGCCCCGGTGGGCATGACGGCCAGGGCGTCCCGCCCGCTCAAAAGCGCGTCGATCACCGCCTCCTGCCCGCCCCGGAAGGCGCCGTAGCCGAAATAGGTTTTCAGGGCTTCCTCTTTGGTCATGGCTCGTCCTCTCTTTCTCTCGGGACCATTGTACCACGCTTTTGGAGATTCCGCACGGGGATTTTCCGCCCTCCTGGAAATTTTTGAAATTTCCCCTTGACATTACTACAAGCGTGTAGTAATATGGCGTTGTACTACACCGGTGTAGTTTATCACCGGACTGCGGATGGGGCCCCGTCCGCACTCCGGCGAACAGGGAGGTACTGTATATGAAATTCTTTCAGAGCCTGTCCGATTCCGAGATGGAGATCATGCGGTATGTGTGGGACTCCGGCGAGGCCGTGACCACATCCATCCTGCTGGAAGTGTTCGCCCACAAGGGCTGGAAGGTCCAGACCATCTCCACTTTTTTGACGCGCCTTGCGGACAAGGGCGCGCTGCGGGTGGAGAAGCGGGGCAAGGCCAACGTCTATTTTCCCGCCGTGACGGAGGCGGAGTACCACGAGCTGGAGGCCCGGCACCTGGTGGATTCCAAGTACCACGGGTCCGTGCTGGACTTCCTGACGGCGTTTTACGGCGGCAAGGGCATCAGTGCCCGGGAGGCCGATGAGTTAAAGCGCTGGTTTGACCGGGAGGCGGGCGTATGATGAACACATTGGCCGGTATGGGCCTGGCCGGCAGTGCCGTGCTGGCGCTGTGGCTGCTGGCCTCCCGGGTTTTGAAAAACTGCCTGCCGGCCCGGTGGCACTACCGCATCCTGAAAACGAGCCTGTTTTTCTTCCTGGTCCCCGTGGGGCGCCTTCTGCCTCTGGCGGGGCGGGTCCTGTCCGCCCTGAGACCGGCTCCGGCGGTTGTCGCGCCCGCCCCGGCGCCGGCCGTGCCCGACATCCCCATGGCGGTGCTGCCTCAACTCCCTGTGACAGCCCCCGCCGCCCCTGCGCTGCCGCCGGTTCCCGCGCCGGAACCCTTCGCCGTGACCGCTGAAACCCTGCGTACCCTGGCGGTGATCTGGGCCGTGGGCGCCGCTGGGATGCTGGCGTACAAAGCGTATGTCTATTTCCGGCTTCGCCGCCGGGTGTTCCGGCAGAACCGGCCCGTGTCCTCCCATGAGGCGCAGCTGATCTTCTGGTCCTGCAAACGGCAGCTGGGCGTCCGGGGACTGGTAGACCTGCGGGAGAATCCCGCCGCCCCATCTCCTTTTGCCGCGGGTCTGCTGAGGCCCATGGTGGTGATCCCCGCCGTGCCCCTGGAGAAAGAGGAGATGCGGTATCTCTTCCTCCACGAGCTGACCCATATCAAGTGCGGCGACCTGTGGGTGCGCTTTCTGGCCATGCTGGCCCAGGCGGTTCACTGGTACAACCCCTTTGCGTATCTGCTGTGCCGGAGCATCCAGACCGTCAGCGAGCAGAGCTGCGACGAGCGCGTGGCCTGCCCCCTGCCGGCGGAGGAGCGGTATGTCTACGGCAATGTCATTTTGAAATTAGCTGTCAATGCGGCGGCGGGGAGCGGCGACTGGGCCGCCTCGCTGTCCACCCGTGAGTCCATTGAAAGGAGACTGACCCGCGTGTTGAAAACTGAAAAATTGAAGGGGAGCAAACGGCTGCTGGCCCTGACCCTGGCAATTGCCATTCTGGCCTGCGGCGGCGGAGCCGCCCTGGCGGCCCGGAATCCTCTGACGGTATCCAAGGAGGCCGGGGAGACCCCGCGGACCGTTCCCACCGTCCAGACGGGGGACACCGCAAAGACCGGCGGAGATGCCGTAAGGACTGACGCAGCTGCGCCCGCCGTCACTGACGCCCCCACAGAGGCCCAGGTACTGGAGGCAAGGAGCCTGGCCCTTGCAGGGATGTCCGCCCAGCAGGTCCAAAAGCTCACAGAAATAGTCAAGGCCGCCAATTTGTGCTTGGAGCACTCTTATCTGTACGGCGACTTCTTTGGGAAGCTGGAAGACCCGGAGAGCCTATATTGGAACTACTTCGACCGCACAGGGGAGATCCAGATCAGCTGGGCCTATGACGGGGAGCTGGACATGGAGTCCGCCCGCAAGCAGGAGGGCCTCACGGAGAGCGAATTCTACGCCAAATACGGAACCAAGGTCGTCACAACGAATCGCTATGACGCCAAGGCCTTCATCTCCCTGCTGGAGACACTGCGCGGCGGCGTACAAAATGAGGTCCTGAGGGCGGACCTCCAGTACCTCATGGACGAGACCGCCCTGGCGAGGGAGACTCATGCCATGGAACACGCCAACAACATCTACAAAAAGCTCCATGACCTAGACTATTTCCTCCTCCGGTACGGCCCCACGGACATGGGGGTATACGTGGAGGACCCCTCCACAGTCTCCAAATACTACGGCACTCTCTCCTACTACGGTGAAGACGCGGCAAAACTGGCGGAGCCGGAACCGGCGGAGTCGGTGGAACCGGAGGCGCCAGAGGAGCCGGCGGAGCCGGACAAGCCCGTCACCACCTACGATGCCCCCAGCGGGGAGACCCTGGCCATGATCCGCAGGGAGTTCGCGGCCATATGGCCCGAGGACAACATCACCGACCGTACCCCCATTCTCTTTGGCAACAAGGACCTGATCCTCCGCCACGGCGGCACCATCCTGCCGGACAATGACCCGGACGCCGCGCAAAAGCCCAGAACGCAGACAGACAGCGCCGCTTACAAGACGTGGCGGGCAGCGAATCCCAGTCCCACTGCCATTCCGCTGTACGATTCTGAGGGAAAAATCATCGGGAGCTATGACTATGGCGCAGGTGCAGATCTGGATTTCTCCGGCATGGACATTGAAGAGGCCAAAGCGGCGGCAGAGGCGCTTTTCGACGCGCAAAATGCGGAATAAATCCATACTGTATGAAGGCCCCAGCTTGACGGCTGGGGCCTTTCCCAGTTTCTGTTTTGCATGGCGGGACGCTGTGCGGCCATCGGCAGCTACTCTTGGCCGGATCTGCCGGGCGCTGGGTTCCGGCGGCGGCCCCAGTGAAAAAGCGGA
Organism: uncultured Oscillibacter sp.; assembly: GCF_910587525.1. Taxonomy (GTDB): domain Bacteria; phylum Bacillota; class Clostridia; order Oscillospirales; family Oscillospiraceae; genus Oscillibacter. The sequence continues at coordinate 18,258 of NZ_CAJULS010000015.1, forward strand.
CGAAAACTTTAGCCCAAGTAGCTCAGCAATCTTCCTGTCTCAATAGCCGCCAGCTCCCGCACGCCGTCAAAGTCTACATACGGGTTGTAGACCGCCTCCAGTCTGTCGTGGCTTGCCTTGGCCTCCTTCAGCGCCGTTACGGCCTCCTCCCTCAGCAATGCCGCCATCCGGGCCTGGAACCGCAGCCGCGTCTTGCCCGCGATCTCCGTCATGGCGTCCAGCCGGATGCGCCGGTAAGGCTTTTTCCCGTAGTCCATCCCCGGCCGGGAGGTGATGAACGCCAGCCCAAGCCCAGGAATCAGCAGGTGTTCGATCCGGTCCAAGTCCTCCGGCGAAGGGCAGACGATGGTGTCCCAGCCGCCCGCCGCGGCTGCCGCGCGGATGCGGGCCAGACCCTCGCCCGCCAGCTCCCATCCGTCGGCAAACTCGTAGACCCGGGGACACAGGGCGTCCACGCTGTCAAACCGCCAGACGTATCCCTTGTGGGTGATGCTGCCCAGGAAGCGGCGGGTGGTCTTTCCCCGCTCCCCGCCCCGGCGGCGCAGCTCCCGGGCAATGATGCCGGAAACCCGCCGGTCCGCCCGCTCCCGGTCAAACCCGGCCCGCACAGAGGATACTGCGTCCAGCTCCACCTGCCGCGCGGCCTTCAGGCTGTGGTAGGCCCGGACATAGGCGGCCTTGTAGGCGTGGGTATGGGACTTGACGGACCCGGCGTCCGCTTTGGCGGCGGTGAGGTCGTAAAAGCGGCCCAGGTCCACATACCGGTCCACCGCCGCCGGGTATTGAGGCTCCATCACGTGGGGCGACGTACCGTCCACTACCGCGCAGCGGATCTCCGGCAGTACCACGCCGTCCAGAGAGTCCGGGTCTCCGGAGCACCACAGCCGCTCCACCGCTGTGCCCGCCGCCTCCATGGCCCGGGCCACCTCCCGCATGAAGGTGTTCTTCCCCACGCCGGGGCCTCCCTTCAAAACCATGAGATCATATGTATCCTCAATGTCCACCATCTCCGGGAACAGATTGCGGAACCCCTCGCCGCTGTTCGCCCCCACGAAAAAATCTTTGATCTGCGCCATAAGGATGCCTCCCTTTTGAATTTCACTCTCAGGATATGCAGAAAGGCCTTGGCCTGACAGCAAAACAGACGGAAAACCCCGCGCCTTTGCAGGCGCGGGGTTTAGGCCCTGTTTGAAAAACAGGGAAAATTGAGCTAAATCAACAAAATAGGGATTACGGTTCCGAACGCTCCGACGCTGTTGGAGGCGGTGACCTCCGCGGTCCCCTCCGCCTTGGCAACGGCAACCCAGAAGGTCAGTACCCGTTCCACTGCCACCGTGTCCGAGTCGCTGGAGGTGACGGTATAGTCCGTACCGCTGGTGCCGATGATGAGTCCGCTGCGTTCTCCCACTTCCAGGGTACTGCCCTTATAGCTGCTCACCCGGACGGATTTGTCAGGCGTTTCCGTTGCCATGGCGGGGACAGTGAGGACAGTAGTGAGGATGGCTACTGTCAGTGTGGCGGCAATGCGCTTTTTCATGTTGGTCATACATTTTCCTCCTAATTTTCAGTGTTTTGTGGGGCTTTTGCAAGCAACACAATACCGAAATAGGAGGCGAAAGTCGATAGAAAATTGCAATCTAAAACGGAGAAATACAGAGGTGAAAATCGAGCGGATTACACAGCGTTTCGTTGTGTTTGTAGGGTGCCCCTTCCGGAGCGTCGATCCTCCTGACCACATAAACAGCCACAGACAGACGTGGAGTATGTGGAAATACTATTTTCAAAGAGTGCCGGAGAGTAAATGAAAAGGAGTAGAAACGGCTATAAACTATCAGAATTTGTCTAAAAAATCTTTGCAGACTTTATTGGAGACACTATACTAAATGGCAATCAGCTTAAAAAGCTGTCTGAAAGTAAAAAATTTTGTAGAATTCGGATGCAAAGTATGATATCCTGATAAAAATTGAAAGATTGCTGTATCTTATGAAATTTTGGCTGCCGGTTTATGGGGGGATTGCCATGCTGCGCGCATTTCTGGTGGAAGACGAGAGCATTATCCGGGAAACTCTGCGGGACACCGTCCCCTGGGGGCAATACGGTTATGTGCTCGCTGGGGAGGCTGGGGATGGAGAGATGGCGCTGCCCTTGATCCGGCAACTCAAGCCCGATATTTTGATCACAGATATCCGGATGCCCTTTATGGACGGCCTTGCTTTAAGCAAACTGGTCAGCCAGGAATTTCCGGACATGAAGATCATTATCATTTCCGGCCATGACGATTTTGAATACGCCCAGCAAGCGATCCATATCGGCGTGGAGCGCTACCTCCTGAAACCCATCACGAAAAAGGCCCTCCTGGATGTGCTGGTGGAGATTAAGGAAAAAATTGAAGGTGAGCGGGCCAGCCGCGGCTATCTCGATCAATTCCACCGGGAAGCGCAGGAGTATGAGCAGTATACCCGCCGCGCGTTCTTCGAGCGAATCGTCGCCGGACAGCTGACCGTACAGCAAATTTACGAAATGGCGGGGAAACTGGATATCGATCTCCGGGCGCGGTGCTACACCATCGCGTTCTTTTCTGTTCCCCCTGAGCGCCCCGGTTCGGCGGAAGGCTATTCTGAACCTGCCGCCCGCCTGCGGGACGCGCTGCTGGAACACTTTTTGAAGTATCCTGAGTATTTGCTCCTCCGATGGAACCTGACCACCTACGCAGTTCTTTTAAAAGGGGACAGCGGAAGGATGGAGGAATTGACCCGCCGCTGTATTGATACCGTTCGGAATCAATATGAGGCTTACGCTCCGGGGCAGGACTGGTATGTGGCGGTAGGCCGCTCCACCCAGCGGCTTAGCACGCTCCCTGCTTGTTATGAGGAGGTTTCCCGCCTCTGGGCTTACCGGCACATCCTGCCCCGACAGCATGTGCTGACAGCGGACACTGTCAGTTTCCTCACCGGGACCGGAAATGACAGCAGCCTGGATCACCTGGACGCAGGAAAAGTAGACCCGGCGATTCTGACCGGCGTTATGCGGAGCGCCAGCACCCAAGAAATTTCCAATTTTGTGGACGAGTATATCCACAGTGTGGAAGAGGCGTTATCCTCCAAACCCTTTTGCCAATACCTGATGCTCGATCTCCGGTTTACCGCCGCCCGGTTTGCCGCGTCCCTGGGAATTTCCAAGCAGGAGATGTTTGAATCTCTATCCTGTCTGAACCTGGTGGGACAGAATGCAACAGCATCGGACCTGAAAGGCTATTTTTTAGACATTTTGATGCGGGTGGTAGAGCTGCGGGACCGGACTTCCAACAGCCAGTGCCGGAGTCTTCTCAAGCAGGCCGTGACCTACATAGACCATCACTTTACCGATGAATCCCTTTCCTTGAACCAGGTAGCCCGAGAGGTAAATATCTCCGCCAACTATCTTTCAGCGGTGTTCAGTCAGGAAATCGGAGCTACCTTCACTGAATATGTCACCAGCAAGCGGATGGAGCGAGCCAAGGATCTGCTGCGCACAACGGACAAACGCTCCGGCGAGGTAGCATCTGCTGTGGGTTACAAGGACCCTCACTATTTCAGCTTCCTCTTTAAGAAAACCCAGGGCTGCACACCCCGGGACTACCGCGGGGGAGGGAAACGCACATGAGCCGCCCGGATTCCATCCAGAGCCGGATGCGGCGGCTGGTGGTCATTTTCTGTGCCTTCATGGCGGCACTGTTTATTGTCATGCTGGCTCTAGCCCTGGCTTATAACAGCCAGTATACTGGCCTGCTCTATAATGTTACTACCGCCTCGGAGTTCAACCAGGATTTTAAAGAAAACATTGATCTGAAGATGTATTACTATGTTATCGAGAGCCAGTATTCCGAAGGCCTGCCCATCGAAGAGGTGGAGGCCGCGCAGAGATTGGCCAAGGATCTTCTGAGCACTACCAGCCAGAAGGACAGCCTTCGGGCTGTTACCAGCGTGCTGGACCTTTGCGAGAACTTGGAGGAAAAAATTTATCAAATTGAGGCCACCCGGAATTATGACGACCGCCAGATGCAGCTGGAAAACAACATCTATGTTCTCACTTCCCTGATTCAAGAATACATGTACAACTATCTCTACTGCGAATCCGTCCAGTTGAACCTGCTCCAGCAGCAGATTGCCAGGCAGATCGCCGCAGAGATTCTGCTGGTTTTGGTCCTATCCGCCGTTTCCATTCTGCTGCTGGTACGCTACAGCGTCCGGCTGAGCCGCTCTGTCACCCAGCCCGTGGTGGACCTGTGCCGCCGTGCGGAGGACGTGATCGGCGGTGATCTGACCGTGCGGGAGCCGGTACGCTCAGAGACCTATGAGATTCGCACGCTCAGTAAGGGCATGGAGCAGATGATCGCCCGGATCAACACGCAGATTCAGGAGATTACTCAAAAGCAGACCAGCCTCCGCAAAACAGAACTGGCTTTGCTTCAGGCACAAATCAACCCCCACTTTCTGTATAACACCATGGACACCATCATTTGGCTCATCGAGGCGGACCGGCCTCAGGCGGCAGTGGAGATGGTCTCCAACTTGGCAAACTTCTTTCGCCGTTCTCTGAGCCAGGGGGAGGATGTCATTACGCTGGGGGAGGAGGAGCGTCATGTCCGCAGTTACCTCCAGATACAGCAGGCCCGCTATCAGGACATTTTGGATTATTCCATCAACATTGAGTCCGCCCTGCAAAAGATCCGGATTCCGAAGCTGACGCTCCAGCCGCTGGTGGAAAACGCCCTGTATCATGGAATCAAGCTCAAACGGGGAAAGGGCTGCATTTCCATTGCCAGCCGTGTGGAGGGAACGGATGTCCTCATCCAGATTACGGACGATGGTGCGGGTATGTCGGAGAATCGCTTGTCGGAACTGAACCAGGCCATGGGAACCGGGAAACGGGTGGGCTTCGGTTTGGTGACGGTCCATGAACGGCTGCGGCTGCTGTTCGGCGCGCCCTACGGGCTGACACTGGAGAGCCGCCAGGGAGCGGGGACCACTGTGACAGTCCGCATCCCCCGTCCGGCGGAAAAGGAGGTGGAAATATGAGACGGGCCCTGCTGGCCGCGCTGCTGGCGCTGAGCCTTTGCTCCGCCTGCGGAGCAAAGCCGAATCCCCAAGGGGATTCGGCTGAAGAAGACCTGATCGTGGTGGGTATGAGCCAGGTGGGTGCGGAATCCGACTGGCGGGTCGCCAACTCCGAATCCATGAAGGCGGTGTTTACAGAGGAAAACGGCTATCGCCTCCTTTTCGATGACGCCCGGCAGAAACAGGAAAATCAGATCACCGCTATCCGCAAGTTCATTCAGCAGCAGGTGGATTATATCGTTCTCATGCCCATCAGTGAAAGCGGCTGGGACTCCGTGCTCCAGGAGGCCAGAGAGGCCGGTATCCCGGTGATTCTGGTGGACCGCATGGTGGATGTGGAGGATGAGAGCCTCTATTCTGCCCACATCGGGTCGGACTTCCTGCGGGAAGGGACCGCCGCTGTAGATTGGATCGAGAGCGCTTATCCGGACGGAGAGCCCGTGCGGATCGTTCATATCCATGGCACTCTGGGCTCCACTGCCCAGCTGGGCCGGACGGCGGCGCTGGAGGAGGCTGTGGCCTGCCATGAGAATTGGGAACTGCTGGCCCGGTTGGACGGGGATTTTACGCAGGCCAAGACCTACGAGGTTATGACGGAGTACCTGGCCCGCCTGTCGGGCCGGGAGGATGTGGATGTGGTCTACTGTGAAAACGACAACATTGCCTTTGGTGCGCTCCAGGCTTTGGAAGAGGGAGGCTATGTCTGCGGCAGCGATGGCGTGAACGTTGTTACGTTCGATGCCACCCGGAACGCGCTTCTGGACTGCCTGAACGGAAGGATCTCCCTGGCGGTGGAGTGCAATCCCCTGCTGGGCCCGCTGGTAGAGGAGACCATTCAGGCCATGGAGATGGGCCGTATGCCGGAGAAGCAGCAGTATGTAGAGGAACGGGTTTTCACCGCCGCGCAGCTGACAACCGCCCTCATCGAAGAGCGTGTATACTAAGTCAAAACCTCCGGCTAAGCCGGAGGCTTGAATAAGCCCTAGAAGGGCATGAT
>NZ_CAJULS010000016.1 GCF_910587525.1 uncultured Oscillibacter sp.
TACATCAGGGCGGTGTGGCCCTTCGCCGCGAAAACCTGGGCAATGCCGCTGCCCATGGTACCAGCGCCAAAAATTGCTACCTTCATGTGTGTTCCTCCTGTTATTTCAATTTTGTGCTTCGATTTTCTGTGGAGCGTGCGGGATTTACCAAGTCCGCTCAGCCCGCGGAAAATCGCAGTAAACCCGCACTTTGCCAATTTACTGACAATGTTATTATAGGGACCCCGGCAGCAATTATCAAGTGGAAAATGCGGCTATTCCGGCCCCTTTTCCGCTTTTTTACATTTCCCACAAATAACTCGTTAAATTTTATGCAATTTTGTTAATCGCTTAACATAATCTCTATGTTCCCGCCACGAAAAACCATTTACACCGCCTATTTCCTGTGATACAATGGCGGAGCCGATACAACACCTAGTGGTCTGATATTTTACGTCCCAGGAGGATTTCCCTATGCGGATGCGGAAAAAAAAGAACCTGATTCCCCGGATAGAGCGGTGCGGAGACCGCCTGGTCCGAGACCCTTATGACCGGCGGGGCCGCTGGCGGGAGCTGATGCCCCAGGCCCGGGAGCTGCGGCTGGAACTGGGCTGCGGCAAGGGCCGCTTTACCGCCGGAACGGCCGCGGCGGAGCCCGACGTACTGTTCATCGCCGTGGAGCGGGTACCGGACGCCATGGTTGTGGCCATGGAGCGATGTGTGGCCGCGGGGCTCTCCAACGTCTATTTCATCGACGCCAACGCTGACCAGCTGCCCTTTTTCTTTGTCCCCGAAGAGGTGGACCGCATTTATATCAATTTCTGCGACCCCTGGCCCAGCGGCCGCCACGCCAAGCGCCGCCTGACCCACGGAAACTTTTTAAAGCTCTACCGTCAGGTGCTGAAAGAAAGTGGTCAGATCCACTTCAAAACCGATAACCAGGGCCTCTTTGAGTTCTCCGTGGAGGAGATCCCTCAGTTCGGCTTTACCCTGTCGGAGGTCACCCGGAATCTCCACGAACACGGCCCGGTGGGGGTCATGACAGACTACGAGGCCAAGTTCCATGAGCTGGGCCAGCCGATCAACCGGCTGGTGGGCACCATGGTCCCTTGGACAGAGGACTTTCCCACCGACATCCGGCGGGTCCGGGAGCGGTGGCTGGACACCTTCGCCGGGGGCGTCTCTGAGGCGGACCTGGGCAAACACGTGCTGGCGGACGGAAACTTCCTCTGGCACCTCTTCTCCTGGAAGCTGGTCCCCTGCCTGGCGGGAGACGCTGCCCGCCAAACTCTGGCGGAGGTCCCGGAGGAGGAATTCTACCTATTTTATAATGAATATCCTCCCCAGGGGGCGTCCCGGGTGCGGCCCATCTCCAAAGAAGAGGCTCTGTCCATGCACTCCCCGGGACCCCTGGCCGGGGCGGACTGGTATCTGGTGGACAGGGATTTCACCTGGACCTACGCTCACACCCACGAGGCCGAGTGCGGCCCCTACTTCTGCCGTCCGGAGGACTGACAATTTCAAATCACCGGAAGACGCCGCGCGACTAGCCGCGCGGCGTTTACATTTTCAAGAGCTGTTACACTTTTGGTTTTTTTGTTACCGTTTTGTGGTTGACATCTGTCTACCTCTCCGTTATAGTATGGGTAGACAGCCGTATACCAAGGGGGTTTATTTATGAAAATCAATCTCTCAGACAGCGAGTGGAAGCTGATGAACTGCCTGTGGAGCCGGTCGCCCCGCACCATCACGGAGCTGACGGCAGCGTTGAGGACGGACACCGGCTGGAGCAAGAACACCGTCATCACCATGCTCTCCCGGCTGGAGGCCAAGGGGGCCGTCCGCCACGAGGAGGGAGAGCGAGCCAAGCGGTACTTCCCGGTCATAGACCGGCGGGACGCCGCCCGGGCGGAGACCGAGAGCTTTTTGGGCAAGGTCTACGGCGGCAGCCTGGGCCTGATGATGAGCGCCATGGTGGAGAGCCGCCAGCTGACGGAATCAGACATCGCGGAGCTATCGGCAATTCTGGAAAAGGCGGGAGGCGAGACAACATGAAGGAGATTTTAATCACGTCCTCGGTGCTCATCGCGGCGCTGCTGCTTCTGCGGCGGGTGTTCCGGAAATCCATCTCCCGGCGGGCCCAGTACGCCCTGTGGGCCCTGGTGCTGGTACGGCTGCTGGTGCCTGTCAACCTGCCCGCCCTGGAGCACAACGTGCTGACGGCGGCTTCGCCGGTGACAGAGCGCGCGGAGGCGCTCTATATCGAGCCCAACAGCGCCTCTATCTATGGCCAAGACGGCGCGCAGGTCGTCGTACCGGAGATTCCCCAAGCGGCAGTGGGCCCTGCCACGCCGGACAACACCCTCACCTTTTCCACACAGGATGTCTTCAACACCCCGGTGGAGGCTGTCACAGTATACCAGCGGCAGATCGCCCTGGAGGATCTCTTCCGCCCCGTCTGGTACGGCGGCATGGCTCTAATGGCGGTCTGGTTCCTCCTCTCCAACCTCCTCTTCTGGCAGAAGCTGCGGAGGTGCCGGACGCCCTATCCCGTGGAAGGCTGCGCCCGCCGGGTGTATCTGGTGGAGGAGGGTCTTCCCTCTCCCTGCCTGTTCGGGCTGTTCCACTCCGCCGTCTACCTGACTCCCGCCTCCGTCTCCTCACCGGAATCCCTGCGCCACGTGCTGGCCCACGAGGAGACCCACGCCCGCCACCTGGACCCCCTGTGGTCCCTTCTGCGGGCGGTATGCCTCACGGTATACTGGTTCAACCCGCTGGTGTGGGCCGCCGCCATTGCCAGCCGCAACGACTGCGAGCTGGCCTGCGACGAGGGGGCCATCCGCGTTCTGGGTGAGGAGGAGCGCATCCCTTACGGCAGAACCCTCCTCTCTCTGATCCCCGTACAACGGGGGCCCGCCAACCCCCTGCTGTCCGCCACCACCATGACGGCGGGGAAAAAGCAGCTGAAGAACCGCGTCACCCGCATTGCCGAGAGCCGCCGCACCGTGGGCGTCGCCCTCTTTGCCGTCATCGCCCTGACGGCTGTGGTATGCGCCGCCACCTTCACCGGGGCGGCTACCAAGGCGCCGGAGGAACCCGGCGGCAGCAGTAATCCCCGGGCCGATGGCCCTCTCACAGGAGAGGAGATGCGGTATTTCAACGAGGACTTCTTCAATGGAGAAAACGGGTTCAACATCCGGCAGCAGTTCCTCACCTGCCTCTACGCATCGCCGGAGGACATCAACCTCTTCTCCCTCTTCTACAACGGCGTCGGTTTGCCGGATGTCACGGATGAGGCAGAGCGGCGGGCCGCGGCCGGGGGTGAGAACCCGGGGGTGGATCTGACCAAGTTCACGGCTGCGGACATGGACGCGGCGCTTCTGGAGCACACCGGCCTGACCCTGGCCGAAACAAACCAGGTGGATCTGGACGGCTTCCAATACCTGCCGGAGTACGACGCCTACTACTTCTTCCACGGCGACACCAACAGTGTCCCCATTCCCGACTTCTTCGTCGGGGAGCGGGAGGGCAGTACCATCCGCCTCTATTACGCGGACTTCCAATATGGCGGCTACGGAGCCTTCTGCCTGACGCTGGAAGAGCGGGAGGACGGCGGATACTGGTTCCGCTCCCACACTCTCTCGGCGATGCCCGCCATTCCCCCGGACTACCCGGCGGGAGATCCTTGGATGACCATCCCCCTGGACAGCCTGAAGCCCTATGAGCCCCAGGCGATGGAGGTAACGGTCCGCTCCGGCGATGTGGCGGAGACACTGGAGGTCTGGGACGTCTACGACCAGACCTTCCGGGTCTACCGCTCCACCGACGGGAACTGCTGCGCCGCCTTGGAGACAGGATCGGAGCTCAAGTGCTTCCTCACACTGCCGGAAAACATCCAAAGCGTGGCTGTGGAGGACTATTATGAGCTCCTGGGCCATTACGGCGTGGTCATCTCTTATAGGTTCCAAAAGGACGGCGAGTATTACACCACCTTCAACGACTACTACACCGTGGACAGCGGCGGCACACCGTATCTGCTGGCCCGGGCCTACGGCGACTCTGTCATCGAAACGGACCTGGATGGCGACGGAACATGGGAGCTGGTCTCCGCCGGCATCCACGACGCCCAAATCTTCTTCCAGCGGGACGGGCGGCTGTACGAGGCCAACATCCCCGCCCTGCTGGCGGAGCGCTGGACAGCCCCCGTCTCCCTCTATCCCGCTTACTGGAACAAATACGGCCGGTATCTCTACCTCAATGCCGAGGTCCCCTTCCCTGACGCCGCTCTGCCGGAGGAGTTCGGCGGCGGTCCGGCCACCGGCACCGCCGTGCGGCAGGTGTACTTTGATGGGGAGAACCTGCGGCTCTACCGGGAGGATGAGCGAACCACCACGGACCACGTGATGGAGGGCATCGAGGCCCCGGAGGATGTGCTGGAGGCCGCCAGGACTATGGTCCACGACAGCTACGAGTATGCCCGGATGCACACCGGCGTCACCGGCGGGGACGGAGAGATGCTGGGCACCCCGGCGGAGTACGACGACTGGCGGCTGGAGATCGTGGGCGGCCCCTGGTCCGAGACGCTGGGCGGACTGTCCTTTGAGATCTGGAACATCAACTACGAGTTCCACACCACCACGCCGGAGCGGATCATTCTGGCGGGGGGCAGCTACCTGACGGAGGACGCATGGCACTGCAACACCTACCCGGACTGCACCTACCTGTACTTCCTTCTGGCAGAGGACGGGTCCCGGCGCTATCTCTACTCCGCCATGGAGAACGACTGTTTCCCTGGCACGGAGATGTTCCGCACCGACATGGCGTACACCCTGGACGAGATGGGCCTGCTGTCCCTGACCGGCGTAGAGGGCGAGGTGCTGGCGGACATGATCCTGATGAACGAAGCCTCCTTCCTCAACCGCATGGCGGAGCGAGAGGACGGCGAGATTGTCATCGACCGTCTGCGGAACTATCTCATCTCCACCTACGGCAGTGCGCTGGACGGCCTCATTAAGATCAGCATCGCCTTTTCCGGCAGCAGCAGCGGCTGGAGCCACGAGGAGCTGTACCAGTATTACACCGGGAGATTTGACGAAATGTCCTCAGACTTTACCGAGGGCGGAGCGGCCCTGTGGGAGCGGCTGACGGATCAGGAGGCCGCCCCGGCGGCGGGGCCCCTCCGCCCCACCCTAGAAGACCTCCAGGCCATCGCCCCGGCGGAGGTGGCGGAGGCGGTCTTCCAGCTGGGTCAGGCCAATCTGGCCGAGTACCTGCGGGAGCCCGCCCTGTACGACGGGTGGCGGCTCTCCGATCCCTCCCAGCTCTCCCCTGAAAAGCGGCTGCAGGTCCACGGCCTGACTCTGGATGTCTACGACGTATGGTTGGAGCTGCACCCCTCCCTGCCGGAGCTGGTGCAGCTGGCAGGAGGCATGGAGTTCACGGAGGACGGCTGGGTCAAGAACCTGATGGCCGCCTCCCCCTATCTGCTGTTCCTGGTGGAGGATGGACACCACACCCTGCTGGAGAGCGACATTCCCTATGACCTCTCCACAGATTCCCCCGGCTTTCAGGCGGAGATCGCCTGGGCGCTGCTGGAAAATCAGTTGATCCGCCCCTCCCAGATCGATGCCGAGACGCTGCTCACCATGCTGAACCTGCAAAACACCCGGTTCCTGAACCTTTTGGGAACCTACTCAGAGGCGGAGCAGGCGGCGGTCCTCACGGCCCTGGACGCCTTTCACAACCAGGGCCCACAGGAACAGCAGCTGGCCCTGCGGGACGCCGTCCAGACCATCGCCTGGTCCCGGCGGGATTTAGATGAACACGGATCCGCCCTCTTCACAAAGCTCCTGGACCACACCGGCATCCACGCCTCCGGCCTGGGAGAATCTCACTCCGACCTTACCAGCGCCATCTACGCATCCCTGCGCTACTGGCGGCAGAACGCCTCCGCCCACAAATACGACCACCACAGCGTGGCCTACTACCTGCTGGACACCCAGCGGGGCGGCAGCAGCTGTACCGCCTACCTCCTGGTGTCCTGGGGGGACTACGAGCTAACGGAGGACGGCTATGAGCTGGTCACCGGCGGCAGCTGCAACGCCATGGCCGTCTCTTTCAACTATGTCAACGACCGCTACCAGGCGACGGAGATCTGGCAGCCCCTCGGCGGCGGTCTGTACGAGCCGGAGATCCGGGCCTGTTTCCCTAAGGACGCGGCGGACATTGTCTTCTCCCAGGGAAGCGAAAAATATAAGGCTATCACGGAGGCGCTGGATTCCTATCTGGAGATGGATGTGGAGGCCTGGTACAAGTTTTACCAGCGGAGTCAGGCGGGCCGATAGGCGGCGGCGCAGGAAGGGGCTTCCCTTTTCCCTCCGTTTCGGGTATACTGTATCCACTGAAACCCCATAACAGGAGGAATTTACCAATGAGACAGCTCTTTCTTCTGGCTGCCGTCATCTGCTTCGGCATGGCCATCATCAAGTTCTTCACCGCCCGGTCCGCTCCCAACGCCCCCGCCCCCCGGCAGGTGAGCAAAAAATATCTCACCCTGACGGCGGAGGAGGCCAAAGCCCGGCTGGATGAGGACGACAGCATAATCCTGCTGGACGTGCGCACCCAGGAGGAGTTTGACGAGGGCCACATCCCCGGGGCCGTGTGCCTGCCCAGCGAGGACATCTCCGCTGATCTCCCCCTCCCTTTTGAAAAGGATGCGGAGATTTTCGTCTACTGCCGTTCCGGCCGCCGCAGCGCCGAGGCCGCCGGGAAGCTGGCGGATATGGGCTACGCCAACGTGGCGGACTTCGGCGGCATCATTGACTGGCCCTACGAGACCACCACGGACTGATGCACAAAAACCGGGAGACATGGTTTTCCATGCCTCCCGGTTTTAATCACAGCTTCCCCTGCTCCCGCAGCAATTCCTCCAGCAGCTCCACCGACGTGACAATCATGATGTCGCAGTGGGCGGTAAGGCCCAGCCGCCGGGCGGCCTGCGTTCTCTCCGAAAGCCCGGGCCGGGCTTTCAGCAGGTCTCCGCAGCGGGTATGTTCAAAGACGTCAAAAAAACGCCGGCGGAAATCTTTGGCCAGAGCGTAGACCTTCCGCTTGGCTTCCAGATCTCCCTCCTCGGTGTAGGGGAACACGATGCCCAGCACCATCAGCGCTCCGCTGACAGCCCCGCAGGCCTCCTCATGGCTGCCGCCGAAGCCGCCGCCAAAGCTCCCCGCGGCGGCAAACATCTGCTCCGGCGTCCAGCCCGTCATATCCGCGCAGGCCGCCGCCACGGCCTGTGCGCAGTTGTACCCCTTCCTGTGATATTCGTATGCCAAGGCGCAGCGATCCATAAATTCCATCCTCTCATAAAGCCTGTAACCGGAGAATACAGGTTTTGATTTTTTGACAGACCGTATAGGAGATTCTCTCCCCGGATGCAAGCACACCGCCTCCGGCTGTGCATCCAGGTCCGCTCAAAAAGTCCGGCAGAGCCAAAACGGCTCCGCCGGACTTCCATGTACGCTCTTACTGGGATATCTCCTCCCAATCGCTGGTTTCGGTCTGTATGTCCTTCCCGGTCCGCACGGCAGATGTCTCCTTGATCATGGTGGTGCGGCCATTGAGCCGGCCGCCGTCCTCAATGACAAAGGAAACAGTGGTCACATCCCCCACCACAGCGCCTGTCTTCTCCAGCCGCAGATGGTCGTGGGCGATGATATTCCCCTCCACACTCCCGGCAATCCGGATGACATCCGCCTCAATGGGGCCCTTGATGACGCCGGTATCGGACACAATCACGTAACCCTTCAGGCTGACCTCTCCCTCTACTCTGCCTTCGATCTGGACCACCCCATCACCCCGCAGGGTACCGGTCACAGTCAGATCCTTGGCAATCACCGTATTGGTGTGAGGTTCCGGAAGCTGGGGCATCTCCTCCTGCTCCTCCGGAGCATACTGATATTCCGTCTGATCAGCTACCTTTGTCTGTCCTCCAAACAATCCCATATCCTTCGGCCTCCTTTTGTTCATAGGGGTTTGACTGCCTCAAGTATACCACAAAAAACAAATCCTTCAAGGCTTTTTCGTCGAACAGACGCAAAACTTTTACGGCCGCCATTCTTTTTCAAGAGATTTTGGTAAATTCTCTTGACAACGCAGGTCCCTCTATGTATAATACATTTGTTAAAGCCATAATATATGATATGTATGGCCCTTAAAGTATCCTGGAAAAAGCCGGATACCTCGGAGGGAGGGAAAATATAGATGTCTGAGATCCATGTGAAGGAAAACGAATCCATCGACAGCGCACTGAAGCGGTTCAAGCGCAGCTGCGCCAAGGCCGGCGTTCTGGCTGAGGTTCGGAAAAGAGAGCACTACGAGAGTCCCAGTGTAAAGCGGCGCAAAAAGTCTGAGGCCGCCCGCAAAAACAAAAAGCGCTACTATTGATCTCTGTCTCAAAAAAGAGGCCGCGCCCATGGCGCGGCCTCTTTTTTGAAACCACGGCACAGCGGAACCCCTCTTTTATCTCCCGCCCTGGGGAAAGAGTTTTCCCGCGATGTCCCTCACCTCCGGCCACATGAGAAAAGCCGCCGCGAAGCCCATGGCGTTTCCAGTGCGCAGCTTCTGAGCCAGGGTGTCCGCATCGTCAAAAAGGACGAAATGGGTCTCCCCCTCCCGGCCGTATGTAAAATACCGGGCACAGAGGTCCCTGGAGAAAAAAACCGAAGGACGCTCCTGCTCCGTCAGGCGGCGGAAGGCCTCCTCTGTCAGGGGCTCCCCCTCCCCGGAGCGGGCCGGCAGACGAAAATCCATCCGCAGCCGCTCCACATCCAGTGCCAGCCGGGACGCGCCCCCCTGGGCCGCGGCGGCCTCCTGAAGGCGCTGGGAGAAGTTTCCCCCGGAAATAGCGGTGCACAGCAATGGGATGCCCACTGGTGTGGCCCGGGCATAGCTCTCCGGCAGGTACAGCGCCCGCCGCCCGGCGGACAGGGCCTGCCCCAGCCGCTCTACAAAGGCCAGCCGATCCCGGCGGGGCCGCTCCTCAAAGTCCAGCAGGACGCCGCCGTAACCCCGCCTCCCGCACTCCCGCAGCACCGCCGCACACAATGCCTGGGGGTCCTCAATCAAGGGCGCCTCCCGGTCGCTGACGGACAACAGCCCACCCCGGGTCTGAAGCAGCAGGTTCTGCCGCAGCATGGTGGAATCCGGTCCGATGCGGTAGGCCACGTGGGCAAAGGCACGGCCATACTTCCCCGCCTCCCGCAATTCCTCCGGCGTAACGGCCAGATAGGTCTGCAATGTGATCTCCCCCTTGTGTGGATGGGTTTTAACTGGTATACTATGTAAATATACTATGCGAGTAAGGAGGAGCCTATGCCGTTTTCCCTGATTCCCCACCAAGTCTTTGACCGCTACGGGGATATTACTGTCGAATATCTGCGGGAGCAAAATATCACCCTGCTCCTCAGCGACCTGGACTTCACCTTGGCAGCCAAGTCCACCCGCCGGCCTGACCAGGCCCTGCGGGACTGGATTGCCGCTCTGGCGAATTCGGGCATCGGATTTATGATCGTGTCCAATAACCGCTCCGGCACACGGGTGACGGAGTTCTGCGCCGATCTGGGCGTTCCCTATCAGGGCCATGCCGGAAAACCCTCCACCAGGGGCCTGGAGGCCGCCATGGACCGGGCCGGGACAGACCGGGCCCATACAGCCATGCTGGGGGACAAGCTGCTGACAGATATGCTGGCCGCAAACCGGGCCGGGGTCCTGGCGCTGATGGTGGAACCGGTGGGCGGAGCTGTAACGCCTTGGCAGAAGGTTCTGCACGGGCTGCAGGCTCCCTTCAAGGCGGTGAGCCGAAAGAGAAGCGGATAAAAGTTTCGCCAGTCTCATGTATCTCAAACAGGGTGTTGCAGTAGTTGCGGCGAAGTGTCAAACAAAGTCTTCCCAATCAATGCCGGTTGAAACGTCCCAAAATTTTTCACTTCATTCCAGCCGATCAGCTGAAAAATACTTGCAATACGGGACAAGATACGATAGAATAGGGATGATCAAATTACCAGATCATAGAAAAGACAGAGAAAATGTCCTCCCACAGGTCGTTTTCTCGTAGATTTGTGAGGAGGGTATTACTATGCCTACGATTACTGCTGGCGATTTCCGGAAAGGTCTGATCTTCGAGATGGACGGCAAACCCATGCTTGTGGTGGACTTCCAGCACGTCAAGCCTGGCAAGGGTGCCGCTTTTGTGCGCACCAAGTACAAAAATGTCATCACTGGCGCCATCCGTGAGGAGTCCTTCAACCCCACCGCCAAGTTCGAGCAGGCCAGTGTAGAGCGCAAGGACGCCGAGTACAGCTATAACGACGGCGACCTGTACTACTTTATGGACCCCGAGACCTACGACATGTCCCCCCTGAATCGCGACGTGCTGGGCGAGGCCTTCAAGTTCATGAAGGAGAACACCGTCTGCAAGCTGGTGAGCTATAAGGGCAACGTGTTTACCGTAGAAGTCCCCAACTTTATGGACCTTGAGGTCACCGAGACCGAGCCCGGCGTGAAGGGCGACACCGCCACCAACGTCACCAAAAAAGCCGTGCTGGAGACCGGCGCCGTGATCCAGGTGCCCCTGTTCATCAACGAGGGCGAGAAGATCCAGGTTGACACCCGGACGGGTGAGTATCTGGGGCGCTGCAAGGAGTAAAATGAAGGGGGGGACTGACGTCCCCCCTTTTTCCCACAAGAGGGATTCCTTGTGATACCATTTAATTATATTGTCACCTAACCGCCTTATAAACGAAAGGAGCTGCTGTTATGGAAATCACTGAGAAGGTCGCTTACCTGAAGGGATTGGCCGAGGGCATGGAGCTGGATACCGACAAGAAGGTCGGCAAGCTGCTGGCCGCCATCATCGACACGCTGGACGACATCGCCTTGGAGCTGGAGGACATCAAGGACGAGCAGTCAGAGCTTGCCGACGGGCTGGACGCCGTCAGCGACGACCTGGAGGACGTGGAAAACGTGGTCTTCGACGAGTGGGACGATGAGGACGAGGAGGACAGCGAATACTACTACGACGACTTGGATGAGGACGAGGAGTGCTACGCCACCACCTGCCCCACCTGCGAGGAGACCATCTACTTCGACGAGTCTGTCCTGGAGGACGGCGAAGTCCTCTGCCCCAACTGCGGTGAGCGTCTGGAGTTCGACCTGGAGAACCTGGACGAGGATGAGGACAGCGAGGAGTAATCCCATGCCAAATATCGACCCGCCCGGCGCCTATGCGCCGGGCGGGTTTTCTGCTTTGTCTCAGGACTGCTGCCGCAGGCTGCACAGCCCTGCGCCGATGGCCGTAGCGAAGGTGGCGTTCTCCGGCACAATATAGTGGAAGCCATATAGCTTCTCAAACAGCTGGAAGTTGGGCTCCACCTGGGAGAGGGTGGTCATGGAGCCGGTGAGAATCACCGTGTCCGCTCCACAGGCCTGACAGGCCAGCACCGTCATGGTACCGATGGCCTGCAGCACCAGATTCACCACGCCGGCAGCCAGGTCAGCGGGAGCGGCGTCCTCCGCCAGATTGCCGAAATTGGCGGCGGTCATATCCGGGTCCAGGGTGGCGGCGGCGTTTTTGGAAATGTCCCGGATCGTCAGGTCCACGTGGCCCAGGTCCCCCTGCTCCGCCAGACGCTTGATCTGACCGAACCGCTCCATATCCACCAGCTTGCGGCAAAGGCCCCCCAGGGTGCCGCCGCCGATGCCGCTGCCGCACAGGTGCCGCACCGTGCCGTCCCGCTCCGCCCAGAGAAATGCGGTGCCGGTGCCCATGGTCACCACCACGCCCCGCTCCTGTTCCGACAGGGACAGCGCCCCCGCGCAGCTGGCAGAGAACTCGTCCACCCGGCAGGTGGGCAGACCGTAAATGTCCCCCTCCACATAGGAGGTGCCCACACCGGTGAGGACCACCCGCTCCACGTCGGTGAGGGCCAGATTATTGGTGGTCAGGTAGTTGCCCAGCGCTCCGAACAAACTGGTCACCTGATCTTCCGCCCTGACCCGCAGCATGGAAATCATGCCGCCGTCCGGCCGAAGCCCCACAATCTTTGTGGTGGAGCCGCCGATATCGATTCCCAGGATCACGCTCATGTCCATCGTCCCCTTCCCTGCCGGCGGCCCCAATCTCCGCCGGCTCCGTCTTTGGAATATCCCCATCATAAAAGAGCGGCCCCCACTTGTCAATGAAAACCCGCTGGTATTTTAACAAAACCAGACTTTGTTTGATAAATGGCACAATGCTCAGAGTAAGAAATTTTTTGCCAGTCAAGGCGATTTGACGCCGCCACACTCTGTGTACGGCAAAGCAAAATCCATGCGGAGCGGCAGAAACAGGTCCGTCGCTTGGGCGTTTTGACATTTTCAAACAGGGCCCAGGAAAATAACGATTGCTTTTCCCCATCAACCGCCTTATAATACATCTAACTTTGGCCGGCGGCAAGTGTCCGCCGGAAACCGGCGGCCCCGGCGGGCGCTGTGTGTGGAGGCATTTATGAAAACGGAAGAAAAACTGAACATGACCATGCTCTGTGACTTCTACGAGCTGACCATGGGCAACGGCTATTTCGAAGTGGGCTTTCAGGACCGCATCACCTATTTCGATGTCTTTTTCCGGGATGTTCCGGACAAGGGCGGTTTTGCCATCTGCGCGGGTCTGGAACAGCTGATCGACTATATCAAAAATCTGCACTTTGAGGAGGCGGACATCCAGTACCTCCGGCAGCGGAAGCTGTTCTCCGAGGAATTCCTGGAGTTTCTGCGTCACTTCCGTTTCACCGGCGACATCTGGGCTGTGCCGGAGGGGACGCCCATCTTTCCCAGAGAGCCCATTCTGACGGTCCGGGCCCCCGCCATCCAAGCCCAGCTTATCGAGACCTTCGTCCTGCTGACACTGAACCACCAGAGCCTCATCGCCACCAAAGCCAACCGCATTGTCCGGGCTGCCCAGGGGCGCACGGTGCTGGAGTTTGGCTCCCGCCGGGCCCAAGGCACCGACGCTGCCATCACCGGCGCCAGGGCGGCCTACATCGGCGGCTGCAAGGGCACGGCCTGCACCATCTCCGACCAGCTGTACGGCGTCCCCGCCGGCGGCACCATGGCCCACGCATGGGTCCAGATGTTCGACAGCCAGTACGAGGCCTTCAAGGCATACTGCGAGATCTACCCCACCAACGCCACCCTGCTGGTGGACACCTATAACACCCTGAAATCCGGTGTGCCGGACGCTATCCGGGCCTTTAACGAGGTCCTGCGGCCCAGGGGGATTACCAAGTGCGGCATCCGCCTGGACTCCGGCGACATTGCCTACCTCACCCGGGAGGCCCGGAAGATGCTGGACGCCGCCGGCTGGACGGAGTGCCAGATTTCCGCCTCCAACTCCCTGGACGAATATATCATTCAAGACCTAATCCGCCAGGGAGCGGAGATCGGTCTTTTCGGCGTGGGCGAACGGATGATCACCGCCCGCAGTGAGCCGGTGTTCGGCGGTGTCTATAAGCTGTCCGCCGTAGAGGACAGCCGGGGGAACATCATCCCCAAGATCAAGGTCAGCGAAAACGTGGACAAGATTACCAACCCCCACTTCAAAAAGGTCTACCGCATCTTCGATAACGCCACCGGCAAGGCGGAGGCGGACTACATCACTGTCTGGGACGAGACGGTGGACGCATCCCAGCCCCTGGAGCTGTTCGACCCCCAGGCCACCTGGAAGCGTAAGACCTATACCGGCTTCACCGCTAAGCCCCTGCTGCGCCCTATCTTCCAGGGCGGAGCGCTGGTCTATAACTGCCCCTCCCTGCCGGAGGTCCAGAGGTACTGCCTGGAGCAGGTGGACACCCTATGGGACGAGGTCAAACGCTTTGAGAATCCCCATACCTACTACGTGGACCTGAGCCAGAAGCTGTGGGACATCAAGCAACACCTCCTGCGCGACAAGCGCTGAACAGGGCCGCCGCCTCCCGGACAGCCCCGCCCTTCCGGCGGGGCTGTCCGGCTTTCAAGGATTGTTTACAGAAAAACGGTTGCGCGGCCGCCTGTTTTTTTGTATAATAAGAAAATAGTACGAAAAGCTGAGAGAGACCGAGAGGAGGCGGAGACCATGCACAAAAATCTGCCCAGAACCACAGAGCGGACGGAGCGGCGCATCTCCGCCGCCACCAGCATCGCCATGTGCGCCCTGACGGTGATCGCCCAGATCGCCACCACCCTGTTTCTGACCCACTTTCTGCTGGAGAAGGCCACCTACGTCTACTCCATGCTGGAGCTGGCCGGCGCCATCCTGGCCATTCGGGTATACCAGCGCCCCGGCAGCCCCACCTACAAGCTCTCCTGGATGTGCCTGCTGTTGGCCCTGCCGGTGTCCGGCATGCTCCTCTTCTGCCTGTGGGGCGGTACCCACCAGGCAAAGAGCCTGAGCCTGCGGCAGGTCTCCCCCATCCCCCTGCGGGACGGCCAGCGCCTGGCCAGCGAGAAGAATCTGGCCCAGCTGCGCCGCCAGTCCCCGGCCTGGGGCCGTCTGGCCGCCTATCTCCAGAAGCGGGGTTTTATCCTCTACCGGGATACCTGCGCCAAGTATTTTGGAGACGGCGCGGCTTTCTTTGAGGACCTGATTACCCACCTGAGCCGGGCGGAGACGTATATCTTCCTGGAATATTACATTCTGGCGGAGGGCCAGCTGTGGGACCGGATCTTCTCCGTCCTGCGGGAACGGGCCGCCGCCGGTGTGGAGGTCTATATCATCTTCGACGACTTCGGCAACCTCACCCGCCTGTCTGACGAAACACTGCAGGCCATCCAGAACGCCGGCATTGAGGTGGAGGTGTTCAACCCCGTCCACCGTTACGTCAACCGCATCTACTTCAACTATCGGGACCACCGGAAAATAGCCGTGGTGGATGGGCAATACGCCTGGACCGGCGGCATCAACCTGGCGGATGAGTACGCGGGCCTCATCATCCGTTTCGGCCACTGGAAGGACAGCGGTGTCCGCATTGAGGGCGAGGGCGCATGGGGCTTTGCCACTCAGTTCATCCAGATGTGGCAGATGATAGGCCGCTCCCTGCCCAACGAGGACGACTACTACCGCTCCCGCCACGAGATGCCCGCGGCCTCCGGCTTCTGCCAGCCCTTTACGGACGGGCCTCTCAATAATCCGGACAACCCCATCGAGGAGACCTACCTCCAGCTGATCTCCTCTGCCCAGCGGATGCTGTATATCACCACTCCCTACTACGCCGTGGAAGAGTCCATGCAGAAGGCCCTGTGCATCGCTGCCGACGCGGGTGTGGACGTGCGGCTGCTGATCCCCGGCATCCCGGACCACCACAAGTTCACCTATATGGTGGCGGAAACCTACTGGGGTGAACTTCTGAGCCACGGTGTAAAGATCTACAAATACACCCCTGGTTTCCTCCACGCCAAAAGTGTTCTGGCGGACCGGGAGGCGGCGCTGATTGGCAGCACCAATATGGACTACCGCACCTTCCAGCTGCACTATGAATGCGGCGTGCTGCTGTATCATATGCCGGTGGTGGAGGAACTGCTGGCAGATTTGGACGGCATCATGGAAAAGAGCGCTCTCTACACCATGGAGGACTGGAATCGGCGCGGTCTCTTCCGGAAGATGTTCTCCTCTTTGTTCCGGCTGGGAGCGATATGGCTGTAAGCCTTTGAGGGGGGAGCGGACTCTCCCCTCGAGACCCCCTGCCGCCAGTCTTGGACTGGTACGCGCCTCTCGGGGCGCACAGGTCGGGGTTTTTGTCACGTTTAGAAGGCGAATTGTCCCGAAGGGGCAAGAGAAGCCCCTCCAGAGGGCACCGCGGGAAAAATAATCAAAATTTTTCCCCGCCTCCGGTGGGGAACCCAGAGCCAAAGCCTCCGGCTCCTATTTTGCACGAAGCCTTTTCCGGTTAGGAGAGACTACTTATGTCCCGTGAATTGAATCCTCGGGAGATTGCTGAGCGCAGTCTCATTAAAACTTACCGAAAATCCCTCTGGAATCCCTTTATCGCCTCGGTGAAACGGTACGGGCTGGTCTCCCCCGGGGACCATATCGCTGTGTGCATCTCCGGCGGGAAGGACTCCATGGTGCTGGCAAAGCTGATTCAGGAACTGCAGAGGCACACGGCTCACCCCTTCTCCCTCACCTTTCTGGCCATGGACCCAGGGTACAACCCCGCCAACCGGCAGCTGCTGGAGGCCAACGCAGAGGCTCTGGGCGTTCCCCTCACTGTATTTGACAGCGACATCTTTGATGTGACTACCCAGGTGGAGAAAAACCCCTGCTACCTGTGCGCCCGGATGCGCCGGGGCTGCCTGTACGCCAAGGCCCGGGAACTGGGCTGCAATAAAATCGCCCTGGGGCATCACTTCTCCGATGTCATCGAAACCACCCTTCTGGGCCTTTTCTACGGCGCCCAGCTCCAGGCTATGCCTCCCAAGCTCCACAGCAAGAATTTCCCCGGTATGGAGCTGATCCGTCCCCTGTACTGCGTCCATGAAGACGCCATCGTGGCCTGGAAAAACTACAACCAGCTGCGCTTTCTCCAGTGCGCCTGCCGCTTTACGGAGGCCCGGGACGCCTCCGGCGACGGCATCGGCGAGAGCAAACGCCAGGAGATCAAGCTGCTTCTGCGGCAGCTGAAGCGGGAGAACCCCAACATTGAAAAGAGCATCTTCCGCGCCATCCACGGCGTTCAGCTGGACACCTTCCCCGGCTTCAAATACCGGGGTAAGGCCTATTTCCTTTCAGATGTTTATAATTCAGGCGCCGCCTTTCCCCAGAACGGCGCCGGACAGGAGTGATATACACATGGATTATTATCGCTGTGAAAATCCGGACTGCGGCTTTGTGGCGGAGTCTGAAGAGCCCGATGTCTGTCCCCGCTGCGGCGGAACGTTCTTCGTAGCCCTGAACGAGGAGGAGATGACCGCCGGGGACTGGGTCTCCATGGGCAACCGGGCCGTGGATGAGAAGCGGGAGACCGACGCCCTGGCCTGCTACCAGCGGGCAGCGGCCCTGGGAGACCCCCTGGGTCTGACAAACCTGGGCTGGTGCCTGGAGGCCGGCATCGGCGTGGAGGCAGACCCCAAGCAGGCGGTGCTGCTGTATGCCCAGGCCGCCTCCCAGGAGTACATGCCCGCCCTGACCAACCTGGGCTACTGCTATACATACGGCATCGGCGTGGAGACCGACGAGGCCAAGGCCCTGGAGTGCTTCCAGAAGGGCGCGGAGCAGGGCTTTCCCCGGGCCCAGTTCCTGCTGGGTGAGGCCTACCGCAGGGGCGCCGGCACGGAGGCGGATGACACCGAGGCCGCCAAGTGGTACCAGTCCGCCGCGTGGCTGGGATATCCGGCGGCACAGACAGAGCTGGGCCGCTGCTTTGAGTTCGGCACCGGCGTGGAGGAGGACCTGGAGCAGGCGGTGAAGTGGTACCGTGCCGCCGCCGAGCAGGGCAGCGCCCCGGGCCAATGCTGCCTGGGCTTTTGCTACGAGACCGGACGGGGCGTGGAGCAAAGCTGGGACGAAGCGGTAAACTGGTACCGCACCGCCGCAGGCCGCGGTTATCCTCGAGCCCAGTGCAATCTGGCCTGGTGCTACGAAAACGGCAAGGGCGTGGAGCGGGACTTTACCGAGGCCGCCCGCCTCTACCGGGCCGCGGCGGAACAGGGTTATCCCCGGGGGCTGGTGTGTTTGGGCTTCTGCTATGAGCGGGGCCAGGGTGTTCCCGCCAACAAGGCGGAGGCCGCCGCCTGGTACCGCAAGGCCGCTGAGGAGGGCGACGAGGACGGCGCCTGCTGCCTGGGCTACCTCTATGAGATCGGCGAGGGCGTAGAGCAGAGCTGGACTGAGGCCGTCAGCTGGTACCGCAAGGCGGCGGAACTGGGTCTGCCCCGGGGCCAGTGCAACCTGGCCTGGTGCTATGAGCACGGCAAAGGCGTGGAGAAATCCCAGGCAGACGCCTTTCGCTGGTACATGGCCGCCGCGAAGCAAAACTATCCCCGCGGACTCTTCAACGTGGCTCGGGACTACGACTACGGTCTGAGCCAGGAACAGGACCAGGCGGAGGCCTGCCGCTGGTATCAAAAGGCCGCTGACGCCGGATATGCTCCCGCCATGTGCGACCTGGGCGTGTGCTATGAACGGGGTGAGGGCGTAGAGCAGAGCTGGGAGAAGGCGGCGGAGCTGTACCGCAAAGCCGCCGATCTTGGCAACGCCCCAGGCCAGTGCAACCTGGGATACCTCTACGAGGTGGGCCGGGGCGTGGAGCAGAACTGGACCGAGGCCGTTCGCTGGTACAAGGCTGCCGCAGAACAGGGTTTTCCCCGGGCTCAGTGCAATCTGGCCTGGTGCTATGAAAACGGCAAGGGCGTGGAGGAAAACCTGGCCCGGGCCCTCAACTGGTACCGCAAGGCTGCGGAGCAGGGCGATCCCCGGGGAATGTTCTGCATGGGCTACTACTACAAGCGGGGCCGCGGCGTGGAACAGGATCTGAAGACCGCCGTAGAGTGGTACAAAAAAGCTGCGGAAGCCGGCCATCCTCAGGCCATGTGCAATCTGGGCGTCTGCTATGAAAATGGCGAGGGCGTGGACGAGGACCCTGCGGAGGCCGCCCGGCTGTACCGCATGGCCGCAGACAAGGGCGATGCTGCCGCCCAGTGCAATCTGGGCTTTTTGTATGAAGAGGGCCGCGGCGTGGAGCAGGACTGGATCCAGGCGGCGGCGTGGTACAAAAAGGCCGCTGTCTCCGAGTATCCCCGTGCCATGTGCAGCTTTGGCGTATGCTGTGAGTTCGGTCAGGGAGTGGAAAAGGACGTCAAGGCCGCCGCTGCGTGGTATCACAAAGCGGCGGAGCGGGGTGACCGGGCGGCTGCCTGCAACTTGGGTTATCTCTACGAGACCGGCGTGGGCGTAGTGCAGAGCTGGACTGAGGCCATCCGTTGGTATAAAACCGCCGCAGAGCAGAAGAGCCCCCGGGCCCAGCACAACCTGGCCTGGTGCTATGAAAACGGCAAGGGCGTGGCAAAGGATCTAGCAAAGGCCCTGGAGCTGTACCAAGCCGCCGCGGAGCAGGGATATCAAGAGGCGTCCGAGGCTCTGGAGCGCCTCAAGGACGTAAAGCCGGAGAAGAAGGAAAAGGGCGGCTTTTTGAAAGGATTCTTTGGCGGAGGCAGAGGCAAATAAATTTTTTTAAATTTGTCCAGAAAAGTTGAAAAAAGCTCTTGACAAAATACCACTTTTCGGTATAATAATATCTGTTCGCTGACGCGGACAGATACAGCGGGTTTGTGTAAAGGTAGCACAGCAGACTCTGACTCTGTATGTGAGGGTTCGAATCCTTCACCCGCTGCCAAAGAGAGACAGGTTATACCTGTCTCTCTTTTTATCGCTGATCGGCCAATCGTTTTTATAATCAGACAAAAGAGACTGGGCACCGTCAAAGGGCCCAGTCTCTTTATATCAGGCCTCAAATCTCTTCTTTATTTTGTAAAGAGTTCAGCTCTCCTTTGCAAGCGCACTCTTTCTCTTATGAGAATTTATATTTTTGCGAAAATTTTTCACCCCCGGAGATCGCAGATTCCTGCCGTTATAAATCGCAAAGTGGTACTACCTCTCTGGCGCATTGCCTGTATCTTCTTGCCTCTGCCGCCCCGATTTTGTCCAAAACCACAGTTTTAAAAGAACCGGACAAAATGAGGTTGCCAGCCCGGAAAATTTGCGTTAAAATCAGACGGAACGCGAACGAACGGAAGAGAAAGGCGGGATATAACTGATGAAGGCAACCTTGATTCTGGCCAACGGAAGCGTCTTCCGCGGGCAGAGCATCGGCGCCGCGGCGGACTGTGTGTGCGAGATGGTATTCAACACCTCCATGACGGGCTATCAGGAGATTTTGACCGACCCGTCCTATGCGGGACAGGGCATTGTGATGAGCTATCCCCTCATCGGCAATTACGGTGTCAACCACGAGGACAGCGAGTCCCAGCGCCCCTGGGCCTCGGCGTTGATTGTCCGGCATCTGGTCTCCCGGGGCAGCAATTTCCGCTGTGAGGGCGATCTGGATTCCTACTTAAAAGAATATGCCATTACCGGGATCGAGGGCGTGGACACCCGCGCACTGACCCGTATACTCCGCAGTGAGGGGACCATGAACGGCATGATCACCTGTGCGGAGCATTTTCATATGGGGGAATGTCTGGAGCGCATTCGAGCCTACCAGGTGGAGGGCACCGTGGAGCGGGTTACCCGCTCCAGACCTCAGGTATACCCCGCTGTCGACAAGCAGCGGCTGCGGGTTGCTCTGATGGATTACGGCGTCAAGCAGAACATGATCCGCTGTCTCCAAAACCGGGGCTGCCAGGTGACGGTCTACCCGGCTCACACCCCCGCCCAGACCATTCTGGAGGGCGGGTTTGACGGGGTCATGCTCTCCAACGGCCCTGGGGACCCGGCGGACAACACAGATATCATCAAAGAGGTCCGGGCGCTGTATGACAGTGACCTGCCGCTCTTTGCCGTGTGCCTGGGCCATCAGCTGCTGGCTCTGGCCACTGGGGCCAGCACCCGGAAGATGACCTTTGGCCACCGGGGCGGCAACCACCCTGTCCGGGATGTGGCCTCCGGCCGGGCCTATATCACCAGTCAAAACCACGGCTATGTGGTTGCACGAAGCAGTGTGGACCCAACAGTAGCGGTGATCTCCTACGTAAATGTCAACGAGGGCAGTGTGGAAGGCCTGCTGTATAAGCGGCCGGACTGCTTCACCGTCCAGTTCCACCCGGAGGCCGCTCCCGGCCCCCAGGATACAGAGTATCTATTTGACCGTTTCGTGGAGATGATGATCCATCCCACAATCCGGCGGAAAGGAGGTGCCCACTGATGCCCAAGAATCCATCCATTCAAAAAGTACTTGTGCTGGGCTCCGGCCCCATCGTCATCGGCCAGGCTGCGGAGTTTGACTACGCCGGCACCCAGGCCTGCCGCGCCCTGAGGGAAGAGGGCGTGGAGGTGGTGCTGGTGAACTCCAACCCCGCCACCATCATGACCGACAAGGACATCGCCGACCATGTGTACATCGAACCGCTGAACCTGGCATCGGTGGAACAGGTCATCGAGAAAGAGCGGCCCGACTCCATCCTCCCCACCCTGGGCGGCCAGACAGGGCTGAACCTGGCCATGAATCTCCACGAGCAGGGCATTCTGGACAAATACGGCGTGCGGCTGCTGGGCACCTCGCCGGAGTCCATCCGCAAGGCGGAGGACCGCCAGGGCTTCAAGGACGCCATGGAGTCCATCGGCCAGCCCTGTGTCACCAGCGATGTGGTGGAGAGCGTGGAGGCCGCGGTCAGCTTCGCCGCATCCATCGGCTATCCCGTCATTGTCCGCCCGGCCTATACGCTGGGCGGCACCGGCGGCGGCATCGCCTATGACGAGCCCTCCCTGCGGGAGATCGCCGGGAGGGGCATCCAGCTCAGCCGGGTAGGACAGGTGCTCATTGAGCGGTGCATCGCCGGCTGGAAGGAGATTGAATTCGAGGTCATGCGGGACTCCGCCGGCAACGTCATCCAGATCTGCTCCATGGAGAACATCGACCCTGTAGGTGTCCATACCGGTGACTCCATTGTGGTGGCCCCCACTCAGACCCTGGCCAACCGGGAGTACCAGATGCTCCGCACTGCCGCCCTGGACATCATCTCCGCTCTGGAGATTGAAGGCGGGTGCAACTGCCAGTTTGCCCTGAATCCCGACAGCTACGAGTACGCGGTCATCGAGGTCAACCCCCGGGTAAGCCGCTCCTCCGCCCTGGCCTCCAAGGCCACCGGCTACCCCATTGCCAAGGTGGCGGCTAAAATTGCTTTGGGCTACACGCTGGACGAGATCCCCAACGCTGTCACCGGCAAGACCACCGCCTGCTTCGAGCCCACGCTGGACTACTGTGTCCTGAAACTCCCCCGTCTGCCTTTTGACAAGTTCACCACCGCCAGCCGGACCCTGGGCACCCAGATGAAGGCCACCGGCGAGGTCATGGCCATCGGCAACTCCTTTGAGGGAGCGTTGATGAAGGCCATCCGCTCCCTGGAGCTGCCGGTGAAATCCCTGCGCCTCTCCGGTCTGGCCGACGTGTACACCGAGGATATTGAGGACCGCCTGGTGAATATCGACGACCAGCGGCTCTTCGTGGTGGCCGAGGCTCTGCGCCGGGGCTTCTCCCCGGAGAAGATCAACAAGATCACTAAATACGATCTCTGGTTCCTGGACCGCTTCAAAAACATTGTAGATATGGAGAACCACCTGGACCACGGCCGCCTGGATGAGGACACCCTCCGCGCCGCCAAGGAGATGGGCTTTTCCGACGCCTGGATTGCCGCCCTCTCCGGAAGGGAGCGCAGGGAAATCAAGGCTCTGCGGGAGTCCGTCGGCATCCGGCCCGCCTTCAAAATGGTGGACACCTGCGCCGCAGAATTTGAGGCCCAGACCCCCTACTACTACTCCACCTATGATGGGGAGAACGAGGCAGACCAGCCCCTGTGCCTGCCGGAAGTAGGCCGGGTGGCCCCGGGCATCCCCGCGGCCCCCTGGCTGGCCGCCTCCACCCAGGCCCCCCACCGCACCGGGGAGCCGCAGAAGCGGAGAAAGGTACTGGTGCTGGGCTCCGGCCCCATCCGCATCGGCCAGGGCATCGAATTCGACTACTGCTCCGTTCACTCTGTCTGGGCCCTAAAGCGTCTGGGCTGCGAGACCATTATCATCAACAACAATCCGGAAACCGTCTCCACTGACTTCGACGTGGCAGACAAGCTCTACTTCGAACCCCTCACCGCCGAGGATGTGGAAGCCGTGGTGGAACAGGAGCGCCCCTGGGGCGCGGTGGTACAGTTCGGCGGACAGACCGCCATCAAACTCACCCAGGCCCTTACGGACATGGGCGTCCCCATCCTGGGCACTCCCGCCGACGGTGTAGACGCCGCCGAGGATCGGGAGCGGTTTGACGAGATCCTCCAGCAGTGCGGCATTCCCCGGGCTCAGGGACAAACGGTCTACACCACAGAGGAGGCCCTGGCTGCTGCCCGCGAGGTGGGTTATCCCGTGTTGGTACGTCCTTCCTATGTACTGGGCGGCCAAGGCATGGAAATCGCCTACAACGACCGCAATATCACCGAGTTCATGCGCATCATCAACCAGGTGGAGCAGGAGCACCCCATTTTGGTGGATAAGTACCTCTGCGGCCGGGAAGTGGAGGTGGACGGCGTCTTCGACGGTGAGGATCTGTTAATCCCCGGGATCATGGAACACATTGAGCGGGCCGGCGTCCACTCCGGGGACTCCATCTCCGTCTATCCCCCCATGCACATCGAGGACAAACACAAGCGGACCATCCTCCGCTACACCCGGGATCTGGCCAAGGCCCTGGGGGTTGTCGGCCTGGTAAACATTCAGTTTATCATCTACAACGACGAGATCTATGTCATCGAGGTCAACCCCCGCTCTTCCCGCACCATCCCCTACATCTCCAAGGTCACCGGCGTACCCATCATTGACCTGGCCACCCGGGTAATGCTTGGCGAGAAGCTGCGGGATATGAACTATGGCACCGGAATCTACCGGGAAGCGGACTATTATGCCGTAAAAATGCCGGTATTTTCCTTTGAGAAGCTCACCGATGTGGATACCGGCCTGGGCCCTGAAATGAAGTCCACCGGCGAGTGTCTGGGTCTGGCAGAATCCTTTCCCCAGGCGCTGCTGAAGGCTTTCAAGGGCGCCGGTATGCGGGTGCCCAAGCGGGGCGGGCGAATCATTGTCACTGTCCGGGACGAGGACAAAGGCGAGATCGTGGATATCGCCAGAGGCTTTGCCGCAATGAATATCGAGATTCTGGCTACCCCCGGCACCTGTGACGCCCTGCGTTCTGCCGGTGTCCCTGCCCACAAGGTGGCCCGGGTCTCCGAGGCTCACCCCAACATTCTGGCCATGATCTCCTCCGGCTCCGTGGACCTGGTCATCGACACCCCCACCCGGGGCCGCCGCCACGACACCGACGGTTTCCGCATCCGCCGCTCGGCGGTGGAGCACTCCGTTCCCTGCGTCACAGCTCTTGACACCGCCCGCGCCATGCTCACTGTCCGTACCCAGAGCCGCAGCGCCGACCTGCGCCCCCTGGATATCACCAGGATCTG
>NZ_CAJULS010000017.1 GCF_910587525.1 uncultured Oscillibacter sp.
GCGGCACCGTGGGCGACATCGAGTCCCAGCCCTTTCTGGAGGCCATCCGCCAGGTACGGGCGGAGAGGCCCCTGGGGGATGTGGTGTTCATCCACGTGCCCCTCATCGTCCAAGTCCCCGGCTCCGGGGAGCTGAAATCCAAGCCCACCCAGCACTCCGTGAAGGAGCTCTTGTCCCTGGGCATCCAGCCGGACATCCTGGTGTGCCGCTGCGACGCGCCCATCACGGAGGATGTGCGGCAGAAGATCGCCCTCTTCTGCAACGTCCAGCCGGACTGCGTCATCCAGAACGCCACCGCCTCCACGCTGTACGAGGTGCCGCTGCTGATGGCGGAGGAGGGACTGGATGAGGCGGTGTGCCGGAAGCTGGGTCTCATCACCCATCAGCCGGACCTGCGGGAGTGGACCGCCATGGTGAAGCGGGAAAAGGCGGCCAGCCGCCGGGTGCGCATCGCCCTGGTGGGGAAGTACACCCAGCTCCACGACGCCTACCTCTCTGTGGTGGAGTCCCTGAACCACGCCGGCACCGCCAACGGCGCCATTGTGGAGATTGCGTGGGTAGACTCCGGAACACTGACGGCGGAGAACGTATCCCAGACCTTGGCGGGCTGCGCCGGCGTGCTGGTACCCGGGGGCTTTGGCGGCCGGGGCATTGAGGGCATGATCGCCGCCATACAGTATGCCCGGGAAAACCGCATTCCTTACCTGGGCATCTGCCTGGGGATGCAGATGGCGGTGGTGGAGTTCGCCCGTCATGTGCTGGGCTGGCGGGACGCCAACTCCACCGAGTTCGACCCGGCCACGCCCCACCCCGTCATCGGCCTGATGCCGGAGCAGGTGAATGTCACCGACAAGGGCGGCACCATGCGCCTGGGCCGGTACCCCTGCGTCCTGGCGGAGGGCGTCCGCAGCCGCAGTCTCTACGGTGCGCCGGAGATCTCCGAGCGCCACCGGCACCGCTATGAGTTCAACAATGATTTCCGGGAGGCCCTCCAGGCGGCGGGTCTGACATTGGCGGGCACGTCTCCTGACGGCCGTCTGGTGGAGATCGTGGAGCTGCCGGACCACCCCTGGTTCGTGGCCGCCCAGTTCCACCCGGAGTTCAAGAGCCGGCCCGACCGCCCCCATCCGCTGTTTTGCGGATTTGTCAAAGCGGCGGTAGAATCGGCGGAGGGATAGGGAATACTCTAATGGTGTCCGCCCATGCGGGCGCGGGAGCCCTGTACCCGCTCTGACGGACGGGGGGACTGTCAGCCGTGAAGATGGCTGGGCTATGCACCCCCATCTTCTCCCTTCGCAAAGAGAGAGAAAAATGGGTCGTAAATGTCAAATAGAGGTATTATAGAATGATCAGTATAGGAAGAGCTGGCAGCGCGAACCATTGAAACGGAAGCTGTCAAATTCCTGCGGCAGGAAGAGACTTTGAGAAAACTTGTATCGGAGACAATCTCCCGGGCGCTGCGGACGCCGGAGAAAATCCGCAAAATCCTGAATGATGACAGTCTGAACGCCCCCGCGTGCTTTCATCGGGTCGAGGCTGTGGTAAAGATATTGGAATCAAACGGCATTGAAACCACACGCCATGAGTGGTGGGCGCGAAAATAAATCAATAAAGAATTGGAGAACGCCAAAATGAACCATTTTAAACAAATTGCCGCCGCCTTGGAGCACCGCGGTCTGGACGCCATGCTCCTCTCCTGCGAGGCCAACCGCTTCTACGCCTCCGGATTCCACTCCTCCGGCACCGACGGTATGGCCCTGGTCACCCGGAAGAAGAACTACTACTTCACCGACTCCCGCTACACCGAGGCCGCCGGGCGTGCCGTACAGGACGCTGAGCTGCGGGAGGTGGGCCCCGGCAAGGGCTACTCCACTCGGCTGAAAGAGGCCATCGAGGAACAGTCCATCGAGAAGATGGGCTTCGAGGACGCCTATATGACCGTTCAGGATTACGAGACCTACCGCAAGGCCCTGCCCTGCGAGCTGGTGCCCGCCGCCGAGCTTCTGGCGGAGCTGCGCCGGGTGAAGGACCGGGAGGAGCTGGAGATCATGACCGCCGCCCAGCGCATCGCCGAGCGGGCGCTGGCGGACATCTTAAAGGAAATCCGCCCCGGCGTGACGGAGAAGGAGATCGCCGCCCGGCTCCAATACCTGATGCTCCACTATGGAGCGGAGAATATGTCCTTTGACCCCATCGTGGTCTCCGGCCCCAACGGCAGCCTGCCCCACGGCGTACCCTCGGAAAAAGAAATCCGGAGCGGCGAGTTCGTCACCATGGACTTCGGCTGCATCTACCACGGCTACTGCTCTGACATGACCCGCACTGTGGCGGTGGGCTCTGTGACGGAGGAGATGCGCACCGTATACGAGACGGTGCTGGCTGCCCAAAAGGCCGGCATCGCCGCCGCCCGGGCCGGCGTCACCGGCAGGGACGTGGACGGCGCCGCCCGGAAGGTCATCGCGGACGCCGGATACGGAGACTGTTTCGGCCACGGCTTCGGCCACGGCGTGGGCGTGGAGATCCATGAGGAGCCCCGGGCCTCCTCCGCCAACGGCAAGTCCCTGCCGGCGGGAGCCGTCATCTCTGCGGAGCCGGGAATCTACCTCCCAGGGAGGCTGGGCGTCCGAATCGAGGATGTGATCGTCATCACGGAAGACGGCTGTGAAAACCTGACCCGGGCCCCCAAGGAACTGCTGATTTTGTAACGCCTCCGTTGACAAAGGCATCTCAGGGCTGTATGATGATACTGTATTGAGCACAATTTCCCCAAAGGAGGGTTTCCCTATGGACACCGTATATATCACCGGACACCGAAACCCGGACACCGACTCCATCGTCTCCGCCATGGCTTACGCCGCGCTGAAAAATGCCCTGGGCAAGCGGGAGTACCAGGCCGCCCGGCTGGGTCAGGTCAGCGACGAGACCCAGCTCGTACTGGACCGCTTCGGATTCCAGCCTCCCAAGCTCATCAGCAACGTCCGCACCCAGGTCCGGGACTTGGATTATGACATCCCCCCCACTCTGTCCGCCGCCGCCACCATCAGCCGGGGTTGGCAGACCATGCAGAGCGAAAAGATCTCCGTCCTCCCCGTGGCCAATGAGGACGGCACACTGTACGGCATGCTCTCCGCCGGGGATGTAGCCAACTACGACATGACCTCTGTCCGAAACCCCCGCATGGGGGAGATCCCCGTGTTCAATCTGCTGTCTGTTCTGGAGGGCAAGATACTCAACGAAGGCGGTGAGCTGAAGGATGTCATCTCCGGCGAGGTGATCATCGCCCTGCCCGCCAGCCGGGAAAATCTCATGTTCACCAACAAGGACAGCATTGTCGTCTGCGGTGACCAGCCGGAGATGATCCGCCGGGCCCTGGAGCTGGAGGTCAGCTGTGTCATCGTCTGTCAGGCGGAGGTGTCCCAGGAGCTGCTGGAGGCCAAAACCAGCACCTGCATCATCTCCACCCCCATCGACGCCTATCAGGCCGTGCGCCTGATCTGCCACGCTCTGCCCATCTCGCACATCTGCAACAGCCAGGCTCTGGTCTGTTTCCACCTGGACGACTATGTCGACGACGTGCAGGACGCCGTGCTGGAGAGCCGTTTCCGGGCTTATCCCATCTTGGACGAGAACGAACGGGTGGTGGGCACGCTGTCCCGCTTCCACCTGCTGCGCCCCCGCCGCAAGCGGGTGGTTCTGATGGACCACAATGAAAAAGCCCAGTCCGTGCCGGGGCTGGACCAGGCGGAGATTCTGGAAATCGTGGACCACCACCGTCTGGCGGATATCGAGACCAAAAATCCCATCAGCGTCCGCAACGAGCCGGTGGGCAGCACGACCACCATCGTGGCGGGTATGTATCAGGAGAAGGGCCTGATGCCCACCGCCAAGATGGCGGGCCTGATGGCTGCGGCCATCATCTCCGACACGGTCATGTTTAAGTCCCCCACCTGCACCCAGCGGGACATCGACATTGCCAACCGCATGGCCCGTATCGCCAACCTCTCCCTGGAGGAGCTGGGCAAGGCCATCTTCTCCGCCACCTGCGGAGACGACAGGACGGTGGATGCCATGATCCACACGGACTACAAGGAATTCCACATCGCGGGCCACAATCTGGCTGTGAGCCAGATCACCTGTATGGACTCCGACCGCCTTCTGGCCCGGAAGGAGGAATTCCTGGCCGCCATGGAAGCTGTCCACAGCCAGAGGAAACTGAATACCGTGGTGCTGATGATTACGGACGTTCTGCTGGAGGGCACCTGGCTCCTGTATGTGGGGGACGAGGAAACCATCGAGCAGGCCTTCAATATCAAGGGCGCGAAGAACAGCGTCTTCCTGCCCAAGATCATGTCCCGGAAAAAACAGGTCATCCCCACCCTGTCGGCGCTGTGGGGCTGATTGCAGCAGGCGGCATCTGAAAAAGCCGGCGGCGCGGAACTTCCGTGCCGCCGGTTCCACGTCCCTGTCTTTGTCCTTTACAGTCTTTCGCACCGCGGCGAAACCGGTCATATTATGTAAAGTAAGGAACCAGTTCTCCACCCCGCGCCACACGGCCTTTTGCGGGACGCTTTGCTGGCTTCCGCTCCGGAGAAATAGGGAACAGGCCAGCCTCCCGGCTGGCCTGTTCCCTATTTTTTGGAAGATTGGATGAAAAGAAGTTTTGTCTCTTGCAAGTATTAAGATACAGGAGAGTTGTTAAGCAAACCAGCATCAATTGTTAAGAAAGAATTAAATCCAATTGTTTTTTTATGTCAACTTGTCCTCTCTCTGCCGAAGGCCGCTGAAAAACGCCGACAGCACCTCCCGGCACTCCGCCTCCAGAACCCCTCCCACCAGGGCGGGGCGGTTGGGAAAGTCCTCCATAAAGAGGTTCGTCACACCGCCGCAGGCGCCGAAGGTCCTGTCCCGGGCGCCGTACCAGACCCGGGATATTCGGGCGTTCAAGATTGCCCCTGCGCACATGGGGCAGGGCTCCAGGGTGACGTACAGCTCACAGCCCTCCAGCCGCCAGGCGCCAAGAAACTCGTTGGCCTGAGCAATGGCCTCCATCTCCGCGTGGGAGGCGGCGGACTGCTTCTCCTCCCGCCGGTTGCGGCCCCGGCCCACGATCTCGCCCTCCCTGACGATGACGCACCCCACGGGCACCTCGCCCGCCAGGGCGGCCTCCCGGGCCAGCTCCAGTGCCTGGCGCATATAGAATTCCCGGTCCCCTGTCATTTTTCTTTTCGCCTCCCGCATGAAAATTGGAATATTTGTCCAAACTCCCAGTATGAATAGAGACAGTAGGGACAATGCCTTATGAAAAACGTGCTCTTTGCCAAGCGTGCCCGGCCAGACCTGGAGCTTTTGACCCTGAAAGCCGAACTGCTGGAGGCCCAAGGGGAACTGGCCTGCGCCTACCAGCAGTTTGACCACGCCCTGGACCCGGAGCTGGTGGAATCCTGCATCTACCAGATCAGCGCCGTGAAGGCCCGCTGCAACTATCTTATCCGCGCCATCAAGGAGCGCAGTCCCGAGAGCGCGGCGGCAGCGGACTTCCAGGGGGATGCCGTATGGACCTGAACCAGAAGGTCATCGCCGCCCTGCTGGCAGGATTCTTCCTTATTGCCCTGCTGCGGGTGTTCCAGGCTCCGCTGAAAGTAGCGGTCAAGCTGCTGGCCAACACCCTGCTGGGCTTTCTGGCCCTGTGGGCGGTGAATCTGACGTCCGGGATCACCGGCCTTACCCTGGGGCTGAACCTCTGGAACGCCCTGGTGATCGGCATTCTGGGCCTGCCGGGGTTCGGCCTGCTGCTGCTGGTACATTGGGTATTATAGCCGCCTACATATTCTCTCAGGCGCGGAAGGTCGGATCTTCCGCGCTTTTCCAACTCCATTTTTAAAAATGCAAATTCAGAATTTTAAAGATAACAAGAGATAAATTGAGATTTCGCGAGTTTTCTGCCCGCTAAATGAAATTCATGTTGACACCGCCGGTCCGCTGTGTTATAAATAATCTTGCTCCGATTTTACCCCGGAGCGCTTGATTTGTAAAGCAAATACAAATATATCATACGGAGGAAACACCATGTCCACTTTTATGGCAAACAAGGCCAACATTGAGCGCAAGTGGTACATCCTGGACGCCGCCGGAAAGCCCCTGGGCAAGACCGCTGTCCGGGCCGCCGATCTGCTGCGCGGCAAAAACAAGACCACCTTCACGCCCCACGCCGACTGCGGAGATAATGTCATCATCATCAACGCGGGAAAAGCGGTGCTCACCGGCAAAAAGGGCGAGCAGAAGATCTACCGCACCCACTCCGGCTGGGTGGGCGGCCTCAAGGAGACCCCCTACCGTATCCTGATGCAGGAAAAGCCTGAGGTTGCCATGCGGGTGGCCGTCCGGGGCATGATGCCCAAGAACACCGTGGCCAAGGATTCCCTGAAGCGCCTGCACATCTATGCCGGTGCCGAGCACAAGCAGCAGGCCCAGAAGCCCATCGCCCTGGACGCTGAATAAGGAGGAGGAAGCGTATGTATCAGTCTAAGAAGCCCTATCTGTACGGCACCGGCCGCCGGAAGTCCTCCGTGGCCCGCGTCCACCTGTTCCCGGGCGGCACCGGCTCCATCACCATCAACGGCCGTGACATTGACGAGTATTTTGGCCTGGACACCCTGAAAATGGTGGTCCGCCAGCCCCTGGAGGCCACCGGCAACACCGGCAAGATGGACATCGTGGCCACTGTCTCCGGCGGCGGTGTGTCCGGCCAGGCCGGCGCCCTGCGCCACGGCATTGCCCGCGCCCTGCTGCTGGCCAGCGAGGATAACCGCCCCATCCTGAAAAAGGCCGGTTTCCTGACTCGCGACCCCCGCATGAAGGAGCGCAAGAAGTATGGCCTCAAGGCCGCCCGCCGCGCACCTCAGTTCAGCAAGCGCTGATTTATACCTTCATACTTTCGAGATGCCGCCCAATGGGCGGCATCTTTTTACTCTCTAATAGGAAGAGGCCTCTTCACAGATTTTATGCAGGGGCCGGGCTCTGTCCCGGCCCGTCCGCCGGAAACCTGGCGTTTTCGGGAAAACGGGCGGCAGCGGAGCTCCGCCCCCGCAAAGCCGCAGCCGGAAACCCAAAATCACGGATGATAAAATGCGCGGCCGGACATTTGCAAATGTAAAAAGTTCTTGACTTTTCTGCTCCGCCGGGCTATCATATGAATGTAAAGAGCTTTTTACTTTAGGAGGCCTCCCATGAAACGTATTTTTGAAAAGCTGGGATTTCGCAAGATGGACGAAATGGAACGGCACATCCTGTTCAAGGCCCAGCGAAACGCCTATCTCTTCCTGATCGCTGCCCTTGTGATCTGGTCCTTTTACGAGAGCATCCAAGTTTATATCCATCACAGCCGGCTGAATCTTCTCCCGTGCCTTCTGCTGACAGCGGCAGTGCTGATCCAGTCCTTTTCCCAGATAATCCTGACCCGCAGCGCGGTGAAGGACGACGAGGATTCCTACGAAACCGGCCCTCTCATAAAGCTGGTCCTGCTGGCCTGCGTCATCGCCGCCGCGGCAGCCACCGCCGTGGCCGCCGTGGTACTGATGGGTGTCCGGACATGAAGAACCAGATCAAGGCCCTCCGCAAGTCCAAGGGATACCGCCAGGAGGATCTGGCCGCCGCGTTGGGCGTGACCCGGCAGACCATCATCGCCATCGAGAACAACAAATATAACCCCACCCTGGAGCTGGCCATGAAGCTGGCCCGGCACTTGGGAACAACCGTCGAGGAGCTGTTTCAGCTGGAGGTGTGAATCATGAAGAAAAGCTGCGCTGCGCTGATTCCTTATGTCCTTGTACTGGCCGTGGATTTCTATCTCCTGCCCCTTTTGATGGTGGGCACGGGCACGGCCATGCTTCTGATGCTGTTCGTCATGCCGCTGGCGGCGTTCATCACGGCGCTGGCCTGCGGGATGCGCCGCGGATTCTTTCTCCTGCTTCCGGCCGCCGCCTTTGTCCTGTTTCTCCCGACGATTTTCATCTATTACAACGCCTCCGCCTGGGTCTACGCCGCGGCCTATGCCATAATTGTCCTGGCTGGAAACTGCGCAGGACGGATCTTTTACGGGAAGCGGTAAGCGTCAAAAGAGAGGGGGATGCCTGTGGGCATCCCCCTCTCTTTTTCTGTTCCTCGTTTGACTTTTTCATTTATACATATGCCTGGAACCCGCTTTTCTTCGTTGGAAAACGACTGAAATGCCCTGATGAATACACTTGGAGATTTCGCAAAAAGCGGTTGGCAGACTGGCCGGCGGCACTGTCCCCGGGAAAACGCAGGAGAGCCGCCACATTGCGCAGGTCGGACTCCACGAACTTGTACCGAAAATCCACGCTGACCTGATGGCGCACCCCATTTTCATCCCGGTAAGCGGCCCACATATTGGCTTTGCCGGGGTGCCCCGGATCAAATTCCGGGCCGGAATAGTCTTCAAAGGTCTTTGTGCCGTCCAGGTGGGTGACGATACAGGAATCGACAATGCCCTTGTTTCCCTCCGAGCCGCCGGTCTGATAAAACCACTGGAAGTCCCTGGGCGAAACCTGGTCCGGATCAATCATGTACTGCTCACTCACATCAAATTTGTTGGAAAAGGCGGTGTTGAAGTTGTAGTAGAGGTTTAGTCCCTTCCCCTTGTAATCAGGCACGGAGATGTAGTCCTCCCAGCCCGCCTCCTGAATCAGGGCGTTGTAGCGTTCCGTAGCGGAGGCAATCGCCTCTTCGGTCTTGAAGTAGCAATCAGAATTATAGTACTTATAGGTCCGCTGAGAGTTCATCTCGCCGGTGACGTACTGCCGTCCCTCCTGGTTGTTCCGCTGGACCGCCGTGTCCAGGACCATCCGCCGGAACTCGCCGTAAATACTCTCCAGGGCGGCAGGCCCCATCATCCCATCCCAGAGGGGGCTGGGGTACCCGGTGTCCTTCGCCACATCGGTCAGATGCTGGTATCCCCGCTGAAAGACCTCCGTCAGGGAATCCGCGTCCATGGCCCCGTCCAGAAACTGTCCGGCCGCCAGTTTGGTCTGCTGTTCAAACTCCTTCCAGGCAGCGGCCGTGCCGGGATTTCGTCCCAAAGCAGCGCCGGTGAAGAGCGGCCGCCATGACTCCAGACGGTGCTCCGGACTCATGTCCACCGCGACCCATTCGTCCACATCCGGAGGTGTGTCAACAGTTTTGATCTCGTGGGAGGCGTCCAGAAAGGTGAATTTGCCATACTCGATCCACTTGCCGCCTCTGGGGGCATCTTGAATCTGTTCCAAAAAACTCTCCTCATTATATTTTCAGTTCTTCTGACACCAGCGAATGAATTCCAGTATTACGCCACTCTCGTCACCACGCTGGCGAAGCTGAACCAGCCCCGGGCGTCCCGGCAGGCGCCGGTCAGCGTCTCCCGCATCTCCCAGGCCGTTCCCCGGGTATACAGGGGAGCCATGACGCAGTCGGAGATCAGCAGGTCCTCCGCGTCATGGAGGCAGCCCATACGGGCGGTGCTGTTGGCGGCATTGGCGATGATAGCCATCAGGGTGTCATAGGCACTGTTGGTGTACTGGACCACGTTGTTGCTGCTGCCGGAGGTCCAGTTCATCAAAAAGCACTCGGCGTCATTGCCCACGGCGGTGAGGTCCGCCCCCGCCAGGTCGTACTCCCCGCTGCGCAGGGCGGCCCACAGCTCCCGGTTGGTGACGCCCACCGGCGTCACCCGCATCCCCAGGACCTCCTGCCACATCTGGCAGATCAGCTGAGCCACGGCGCCGTTGCTGCCGGCGTCCTCGTAGAGGTAGGTCATCTCTCCCAGGCTGACGCCGCTGTCGTAGCCCGCCTCGCTCAGCAGGGCCCTCGCCTGGACACAGCGCTCCTCGTAAGTCTCTCCGCCGCCGTCCAGCAGGGCGCCGCCCGCAGTGCGGAAATCCTCCTCCCCCTCCGGGACACCGGGCGGCACCAGTCCGCCGGCAGCCAGGGCGCTGACCCCCGCGGCGGCGGTCAGGGCATCCCGGTCAATGGCCAGATGAACCGCCTGGCGCACTAAGGAATCCCCCAGCATCTCCCGGCCGCAGTTGAACAGCACGGCGTAGGTGCCCATTTCCGGAATGGACGTCCAGTTCTCATCCGCCGCCAGCTCCGCCATCCGTTCCTCCGTCAGGGGCCAGACGGCGTCCACGGTCCTGTGGTCGTAGAGGGAGCGGGCCTCCTCCGCCGTGTCGGCAAAGTGAAACACCAGGGTCTGAGGGCCGGCCTGGTTGCTGTAGTAGCGCTCGTTCACCACAGCGGACAGCGACGCGCCCCCTGTGTAGGACTCCACCTGATAGGGGCCGTTGCACACCAGGGCCATGGGGTCAGACCACCAGCGCAGCTTCTCTCCGCCTGGCCGCTGGCTTCGCTCCTCCGCCGCGTCCTTGAGCTTTTGCAGCACATCCTGCCGCAGCGGCATGGTGGCAGGAGAGGTGCAGACCTCTGTCAAAAACCAGTCGTAGTGACCGCTGAGAACCACCACCAGTGTGCTGTCGTTCCTGGCTGTCACCTGGAGCTTGGTCATGTCCCCGGCGGCCCGGGCCTCGTCGTACCCCGCCACCACGGACAGCAGCGCCGCGTAGGGGGACCGGCTGGCCGGGTCCGCCAGCCGCTGCCAGGCGTACACAAAGTCCCCGGCCTTCACGTTGACCCCGTCGGACCACTTGGCGCTGCGGAGGCGGAAGGTGTAGGTCACCGTGCCGTCGTAGCTCTCCTCCTGGTCCACGGTCTTGGCCATGCCGCCCGTCACCGTGGGACTGCCGGAGACGTCCACCGTCACCCGCATCAGGTTCTCGTACAGATGGGCCAGGATGGTCTGGTCCCCGGTCTCCTCGGCGTAGATGGGGTCCAGGCTCACCGGGGCCGGGCCTACACACACGGACAGGGAGACCCCGTCCGCCTCTCCGGCGCAGCCCGCCAGCAGTCCAAGGCACATGGCCCCGGACAGGGCCAGACACATGAGTTTTTTCCAAATCCGCATAAATACTTTCCTCTATTCACCGCCGGACAGACGCCGGAATTTTTAGCAATACACTGACATTATAGAGAAATCCGCCGTTTTTGTAAAGTCGCTCCCGGAAAAAAGTTACAAAACGGTGACAGTTTTTAGATTTTATTCACAAATTTCCCCGGGGATTCCAACAAAAAGCGCGGCCCCCGGTGGGAGGCCGCGAAACAGAGTCGGTCATTCAGCTGTCAGGAGTTTTCCAAGATCCTCTACGGAGACATCCATCCGCACGGACACCTCCTCCATGGTCATACCGGAGGCGAGAAAGCGGCGGACCACTATCCCCATGTTCTCCCCCACCTCAATGAGGTGCCCGTCGGGGTCGTAGAGCCGGGCCACCCGCTGGCCCCAGCCGTGCT
This sequence comes from uncultured Oscillibacter sp., assembly GCF_910587525.1. GTDB lineage: Bacteria > Bacillota > Clostridia > Oscillospirales > Oscillospiraceae > Oscillibacter. Next base: position 11,401 of record NZ_CAJULS010000017.1, read on the forward strand.
CCACCACATCCCCCAAGCGCCGGATATCCGGGCGGCTGTCCAGCTTCTTCAAAAAGCTGTCAAAGTCCTTGGTCTCGAAGCAAAGCTCCATGTTGTGGGACCGCTTTACCACGCTGTCCTCCGGCACGCCCGCAAGCCAGGCAAAGTTCTGCTGCAGCGCCAGGCCGCAGGTGAAGGAGACATTGATCCCGTAATCATGGTCCAGCTCCAGGCCGAACAGCTCCTCATAGAAGGCCTGGGACACACGAATGTCCGCCACGGAGATCAGGGCCGCCGTGTATCGCATGGCCTCAGCCCTCCACAGCGGCCAGATGGCCCTCGTCGTCAAATTTCACAGACACGATCTCATTCCGGGTCTTCTGGGCAATGTCGTCAATGCGCATCTTGGAGGGGTAGTCCGCCACGAAAGTCACCGCAACGCCCTGGCGCTTTGCCCGGCCGGTGCGGCCAATGCGGTGGACGTAGTCCTGGTTCTCGTCGGGCACGTCGCAGTTGAACACGATGTCCACATCGTCCACATCGATGCCCCGGGCCGCCACATCGGTGGAGACAAAGACCCGGAGCTTCCCCTGGCGAAAGCGGTCCATCACCTGCTCCCGGCGTTTCTGGGGAATATCCCCGTGGATACACTCGGCGTCAATGCCCCGCATCTGGAGGAATTTTGTGATCCGCTCCGTGGAGCCCTTGGTGTTGCAGAAGGCCATGCAGCGGTCAAAGCCGGTCTCGCTGAGAATTTTCTCAATGGCGTCCGCCTTGCCGTCGTAGGAGACGTCCATACGGAACTGCTTGATGTCCGGCTTGTTCTGCTCATCCTCCCGGACGGTGATCTCCGCCGCGTCCCGCTGGTACACCCAGGCGATGTCCATCACCTCCCGGGAGATGGTGGCGGAGAAGAGCCCCAGATTCCGGCGTTTGCTCATCTTATCCAGCAGGCGGGTCACGTCGTGGATAAAGCCCATGTCCAGCATCCGGTCCGCCTCGTCCAGCACCACGGTCTGGGCGGTGTCCACCCGAACCGTACGCCGCTTCATGTGGTCGCTGAGGCGGCCTGGGGTGGCCACCACGATCTGGGGGTGCTTTTTCAAGGTGTCGATCTGCCGCCCGATAGGTGCGCCGCCGTAAAGGCACACCGTCCGCACGCCGGGCTTGTAGGCCGCCAGGTCCCGGATCTCATCGGTGATCTGGATGGCCAGCTCCCGGGTAGGGGCCAGGATCACCGCCTGGACGCTCTCGTCCGCCGGGTCCGTGTGCTCCACAATGGGGATGCCGTAGGCAAAGGTCTTGCCGGTGCCTGTGGGAGCCTTGGCGATGACATCCTGCCAGTCCATCATGGGCGGAATACACCCCGCCTGAACCGGCGTGGAAACCGCGATATCCTTCTCTGCGATTGCCCGCATAATCTCCGGCGACAGCCCCAGGCCGTCAAACCGTACGCCTTCCGTATATTCCATAGCTTTTTTCCCTTTTTTTGATATAATAGTGTTGTACAGCTATTATACCCGCAATTCCGCCGCTTGTAAAGTACCGCCGCGGCCGGCTCCGGCCCCCAACTGGGGTTTTTCTCCAGAAGTATGGTATTTTAGTAAATTTTTGCCTAAATCACCAATAATCATTCTATTTTTGTAAAATTTATTGTATATTTTTAGTAAAATTATGTATTGTGTTCATAACATTTTCGCCTTTTTATGCTAAATTATTTTTAAGGGGACTCAACTATCCAGCGGGAGGTGTCAAACATGGCTGAAATGGACTATGTACGCATTTTACGTGACCTCCGGGAGGACGCCGACAAGACGCAGACGCAGATTGCCGAAGTCTTGGGGACCTCTCAGACCATGTACGCGCGGTACGAACGCGGCGCAAACGAATTGCCCATCCACCATTTGATTACTTTGAGCAGATACTACGGTGTCAGTACCGATTATTTGCTGGGTCTCAGTAGAGAGCGCTGAATGCGGACAGGAGCACTCCTGTCCGCACTTTTTTTGTGGGAGACGGATAAACTGGAGAGGGCGGGAATTCCCGCCCTCTCCAGTTTATGGATTCCGGTCCTGGTCCCTCAGGGCTCCTCCGGAGTTCCGGCGGGCTCAACGGTGAAGACTCCGCTTCTGAAAGAGGATTTCGCGCTGTCCGTAACAAGGATATCCTCGACGTCGACGTTGGTTACGGTCACAACGGAGCTGTTGACCACGCCGTTCTCATCGGACTCGCCGTCAGTGTCCACCGCGACTGCGGTGCTGACATGGAACCCGGTCTCCACATCGTCGCTGTTGAAGTGGTTGGTGTATACACTGCCGTCCGCCTGGGTCACGGTCTCTGTCATCTCCCAGGCCTCCAGGCCGCCGGTGACATCCACCTCCACCGAATGGTTTTCCAGGGACTTCTCGAAGTGGTACGCGCCGTCCTCTGTCAAGCGCTCGGTGATATCAATCTCCTCGCCGGCGGCGCAGAGCACCATCACTTTTCCGTCGTCCCGTTTCTCGATATACGCGCCCTCACTGACAGACAGGATAATCTGGTTGCCGTCCTGGTCCACGGCCTCATACCGGGTCTCGTAGCCGTCGGACCATACCTGCCGCAGGCTGTCGAACAGCGTTCCGCCGGTGGCCAGGTCCGCCGCGCCGGCGGTAACCGCCAGGGCCATGGCCATAACGGCGGCGATGGCAGCTCCCCGCAGGAGCTTCGGCAGCCGCCGGGCATTCTTTTTTTCGTTCATCATTTGAAAGACCTCCTTCTTGGCTTCCTCAGAGGCACACAGCCGGGAAAAGGTCTCGCAGTATAGGCGTTTATCAATCATGGGCTCTCTGCCTCCTTCAAATTGGTTTTCAGCTGTCCCCTGGCCCGCATGAGCCAGGTCTGCACGGTGGATGGGTTGGCGTTCATGGCGCCGGCCACCTCCCGGACGCTGTACCCCTCGTAGTAGTGGAGATAAACGGCGGCCCGGTACTTGGGCGGCAGGGCCATCACCTCTTGGAAGAGCGCACTCTGAGCCGGGGTGTCAAAGACCGCCGCCTCCGGGGCCTCCTCCAGGGGACCGGTCCGGCGCCGCCAGGGGGAGCGCAGCAGGCGCTTGCACTCGTTCACCGCCACCCGCACCACCCAGTAGCGCTCATGCTCCGGGGTGTCCAGAGGGGGCTGGGTGTAGAGCTTCAGCAGCGTCTCCTGCATCACATCCTCCGCGTCGGCCCGGTTTTTCAGATAGCTGTACGCCAACCGGAACACCATATCGGCGTACCGCTCCATGGCCGCCTCAAAGGCTGCGTCCGTCAACTCGTCTCACCTCGCTTGTTTGGGGTTGAAAGGCCTTTCTGTGGGGAATATCCGCCAGCGCCGGAAAAAATCTCATAACAGAGAAAATTTTCTCCGTTTTGAGCGTGACAGCGCCGGATTTCCCGTTCTTTTCCCAAATTTATACTTTCCCTTTTGAAAAAACTCTGATATAATATCTCAAATTGCGCCGCTTACAGCAAGCGCACTCTATCAGAGACAGTATACCACCCATTCCGCCTGCGGGCGTCATAATAAAAGGAGTATCGCCATGGAGAGAATTCTGGTCATCGATGACAGTCCTGTGCAGGCCAATCTTCTCAAGTCCATTCTGGATGACACCTATGATGTCACTACGGTTCACACCGCCGAGAGCGGACTGCACTACGCCAAGAGCGGCGACTATTCCCTGATCCTTCTGGACGTGATCATGCCCAGCATCAACGGTTTTGAACTGCTGGCACTGCTGCAGAAGGACTTCTCCACCCAGCATATCCCCGTCATCCTCATCACCAGCCTCTCCGATTTTCAAAACGAGGAGCGGGGCCTGACCCTGGGCGCGGTGGACTATATCTCCAAGCCTTTCCACCCTATGGTGGTCAAGGCCCGGGTCAACACCCACATCAAGCTGTACCAATACCGTGTGCAGATCGAGCGGCAGGCCACACTGGACCAGCTCACCGGCGTCGCCAACCGGCGGCACTACAACGCCGTCAGCCTGGAGCGGTGGCAGGACGCCGTGCGGCTGAACGTTCCCTTCTCCATCTGCATGATGGACATCGACAAATTCAAAGTTTACAACGACACCTTCGGCCACATGGCCGGAGACCAGGTGATCGCCTCTGTGGCCGCCGCAGCCTCCGCCCGCCTGCAGCGCGCAACGGACTTTTTCGCCCGCTACGGCGGCGAGGAGTTTGTGGCCATCATCCTGGGCAGCACCGCCGCAGATGCCTTTGAGCATATGCGGGGGATCCGGCGGGCGGTGGAAGAGCTCCGCATCCCCCACAGTGAAGCCGTCTCCCCTTGGGTCACAGTCAGCCTGGGCGGCGTGACCCTGTTCCCCGGTCCCAAGGATTCCTACGACACACATCTGAAAATTGCGGACACAATGCTGTATGATGCCAAGCGCTTCGGCCGCAACCAGGTGGTCTGGTACAGCGACAAGATGGATTTTTGGCGGGAGCATAAATAACAGCGGGCACACGTCCCGGAAAAGGAGATACCATGGGTCTGTTTGGATTGTTTGGAAAAAAGGCCGGAAAAGCCGCCCCGGCGGAAAAGGCGGAAGAGGGCTCCTTCCTGGAGGACTACGCCGGGATCGAGGCCGCGGTGACAGATACAGAGGGCCGCCTGCTCTTTACGGCAAAACTGTTGGGCTTGGAGGAAAACCACGGTGATCTGCACCAGCTCTCTGACGCTTCCATCTCCCGGGAGATGGAAGCGCCCCTGACCGTACAGCTCAGAGGATACAGCAGCCGCAAGTCCAAGGCCGCCTATCTGGAGGGCGCCATTTCTCCCACTGAGGACGAGCGGATCTGGCGTGTGGAAAATCTGACCCTGGTAAAGCTGGAAAATGACCGCTCCTATTTCCGTATGGATGTGTCCATGGATGCCACCCTCATTTCCGTGGGGCGGCCCGGCGCGGAGGAGGAACCCTGCAAGCTGGTGAACATCAGCGTAGGCGGTGTACGCATTGCCTCCGCCAACCAGCACCAAATCGGTGACCGGCTTCTGATCAGCGTGGACCTGACGCCGGGAAAAGCGCCTTCCACCATGCTCTGTCAGGTTCTGCGCATCATCGGACAGGATCAGGATTACGAGTACGGCTGCCGGTTCATTGAGCTGAACGACGCGGATGAGGATCGGATCATGCAGATCATTTTCGCCCTCCAGCGCAAGCAGAGCGGCCGTCTGTAATTCTCCGGGCCGTCTGAACACAGAGAACTTCTTTCATCTATACGGCGGCGCGGCTTTTTTGCCGCGCCGCCTCTTTTTTCAGAAGCTACGGAGCCAGCCCCTCCCCAGAGCTCTCAGGGCTCCCCAAAACACGATTGCTAAATTTTATATATTATACACAGCGCAAACGTTTGATTTTTGGCACAGAATTGGTCGAAAATGTCAACCAATTGGCGTATACTACCCTTATCTTAAACATGCGGAGTTCTCATTCTCCCGCGAAATGAATGGAGGCAGTTCCGATGAAGAAATTTCTCTCCCTGTTTCTCGCGCTTGTCATGATCTGTACCATCCTGCCCCTCTGCGGCTGCCAGCACGATCTACACAGCCAAGGAGGTCAAGGTCAAGCATGATTTCCAGACCGGGGGCGTGGACGACGGCAAAGGCGCTGCCACCTATGTGGACGTAGAGGGCGGCTACTACATCTCCCCCTGGAAGTACGACGTGGAGAGCATCAGCCTCACCGTCACCTACCAGGGCGAGGACTACAAAGTCAAGACCAAGGACCTGGAGCTGGACGGCCTCACTGAGGTCAAGGTCAGCGTCTACGAGCTGGACAGCAAGGTGGTCACCAGCACAGAGAGCGCCCCCGACGACGCCAAGAAGATTGCCAAGTTCAAAATTGACCTGGAGAAATGGACGGTCACCGCCATGCCCAAGACCGGGGATCTGGAAATGGCGGTGAAGTTCCAGTATAAGAACGCTGTTCCTGCCGATGCCAGCAACGCGGACGCCTATCCCCTGGACACTGCCGCCCAGGAACAGGCGGAAGCCCCCGCCGGGTCTCCGGAGCCCAAGCTGACGGAAACCCAGTACGAGGACGTGACCGACACCGGCGCATACTACTATAAGGCCGTCCAGTGGGCGGCGGAGATGGACATGGAATACTCGGGCACCTTTGATCCAGCCGCGCCATGCAGCCGCGGAAGCGCGGTGTACTTCATCTGGAAGGCCAATGGCAGCCCCAAGGCTGAGACCCGGGCCTCCTTCACCGACCTGCCGGAGACGCCCGCAGACGGCGGACAGTACTATTGGCCGGATTTCCTGGACGCCGTGAGCTGGGCCGTGGAGCAGGGCGTCACCAAGGGCACTGGCGACGGCTCCACCTTCTCCGGCGGCAATCCCTGCACCCGGGGCCAGATCGTCACTTTCCTGTTCCGGGCCGCCGGTGGGAAATAATTCCCGTTTCCCAAGCCAAAAAATTCCCTCCCGCTGGCAGCGGGAGGGAATTTTTTGGCTTACCTGTGGGACACGTGCCAAATGTTGTCCGCATACTCCCGCACCGACCGGTCGGCGGCAAAGATGCCGCTGCGGGCGATGTTGTGGAGGCTCATGCGGTTCCAGCGGTCCCGGTCCGTGTAGGCGGCGGCCATATCCCGCTCCGCCTGACAGTAAGACGCGAAGTCCGCCAGCAGCAGGTACTCGTCCGCCGCGCTGCCGCCGGAGCCGAACAGCAGCCGCTGGTACAGGTCCTCGTAGCTCACGCCGTCCCGGAAGCCGGTGCGCAAGGCGTCCAGGCAGCGGCGCAGGGTCTCGTCCTGGGTATACAGCCGCTGGGGGATGTAGCCCTCCCGTCTCAGCTGCTCCACCTCGTCGGCGTGGAGGCCGAAGAGGAACATATTCTCGTTGCCCAGCACCTGGTTCATCTCCACGTTGGCGCCGTCCAGAGTCCCCACAGTCAGGGCACCGTTCATCATGAACTTCATGTTGCCGGTACCGCTGGCCTCCTTGCCGGCGGTGGAGATCTGCTGGCTCACCTCGCTGGCGGGCATCAGCACCTCCGCCAGGGAAACCCGGTAGTTCTCCAGGAACACCACCTGGAGCTTATCCTTGCAGATGGGGTCGTGGGCGATCTGGTCCTCCAGGGAGTTGATGAGGCGGATGATCCGCTTGGCCACCACGTAGCCCGGGGCAGCCTTGGCACCGAAGAGGAAGGTGTGGGGCTGGGTGATGGCGTTGGGATCGTCCTGGAGCTTCTGGTACAGGGCGATGATATGCAGCACATTCAGCAGCTGCCGCTTGTACTCGTGGAGCCGCTTCACCTGCACGTCAAAGATGGCGTTGGGATCCAGAATGACGCCCCGGGTCTTCTTGGCATGGAGGGCGAAGGCCTCCTTATTCTGCCGCTTGATCTCCCCCAGGCGGTCCAGCACGGACTTGTCATCCGCATAACTGTCCAGCTTCTGGAGCGCCATGGCGTTGGACAGGTACTCCTCCCCGCCGGCGAGGTCCCGGATCAGACCGTCCAGGCCGGGGTTGATCTCGCTGAGCCAGCGGCGGTGGTCAATGCCGTTGGTGACGTTTTTGAACTTCCAGGGCTCCATCTGGCAGGCGTCCCGGAACACGTCGTTGCGCAGGATATCCGTATGCAGGGCGCTGACGCCGTTGACCGCCATGCTGCCGGCCAGGCACAGGTTGGCCATGCGGACCTGGCCGTCCCACACGATGGCCATGTACTGGGTCTTGCCGGGGTCGTGGTAGTACTCGTCGACCTTCTTCTGCCAGCGGCCGGAGATCTCCTTGATAATCTGCCAAATCCGGGGCAGGCGCTGCTCCATCAGCTTCTGGGGCCAGCGCTCCAGCGCCTCCGCCAAAACGGTGTGGTTGGTGTAGGCCACGGACTGGGTGGTGATGGACCAGGCGTCGTCCCAGTTCATGCCGGCGTCGTCGATCAGAATCCGCATCAGCTCCGGGATCACCAGGGCCGGATGGGTGTCATTGATCTGGATGACGTTCTTCTCGTGGAAGTTCTTCATGGTGCCGTACATGGCCATGTGCTTGGTGGTGATGGACTGCATGGTGGCGGAGACAAAGAAATACTGCTGCTTCAAGCGCAGAGATTTGCCCTCCTCGTGACTGTCGTCGGGGTAGAGGACCTTGGAGATGGACTCCGCCATAGCCTCCTCCTCCGCCGCCTTGAGGTACTCTCCCCGGGAGAACAGGGACATGTCCATGGGGGACGTGGCCCGGGGCTCCCACAGCCGCAGGGTATTGACGTGGTCCGTGCCGAAGCCGGGAATCTTCATGTCACAGGGCACTGCCAGCACGGTGGTGGCATTCTCATTGACGGTGTGCAGGCGGCCGTTGTCCCAGAACTCCCGCACGGTGCCGCCGAAGCGGACCTCCTGGGCCTCCTCCGGCTTGGGCACCAGCCAGGACATGCCCAAATCCTTCCAGTGGTCCGGCAGCTCCACCTGCTCGCCCTCCACGATCTTCTGCTTGAAGAGGCCCAGGTCGTAGCAGATGGAATAGCCGGTAGCCGGGATGTCAAGCGTGGCCATGGAATCCAGGTAGCAGGCGGCCAGGCGGCCCAGGCCTCCGTTGCCCAGAGCCGCGTCCGGCTCCATCTCAAAGATGTCTCCGGCCTTAAAGCCCAGGTTGGACAGGGCCTCTTTCATCTGGGGCAGAACGTCCAGATTGTAGGCGTTCTTCATCAGGCTCCGGCCCATCAGAAACTCCATGGACAGGTAGTGAACCCGCTTGCGCTGTTCACGGTCGGTCTTCTTGCGGGTCTCCACCCCGCGGATGGCCATCACGTCCCGCAGAACCAGGGCGCAGGCCTTCATCATCTCCTGATCGTTTGCCTCGTCGGGGGTCTTGCTGAAATTCAGCATCAGCTTTTCCGTCAGGGCTTTCTCCAGTGTCTCAGTGGTAAAAGGTCTCATCGCATCTCCATACCCGCCGCCCGCTTACTTCTCCTTCGGGGCGGTTCCTTTCTTTTTGGTTTCTCCGGCAGCTTTTTTCACGGCGGGCTCCTTCTTCGCCGCGTTTTTGGTTCCGGGTTTGCGGCCCCGCTTCTTGGGCTCCGCCTTTGCAGGAGCGGATTCCTCCGCGGGAGCGGCCTTTTGGGCAGTCCGTCTGGCGGACACCTTCTTCACCGTCTCCCCAGCGGGGACGGCCTCCTGAACGGTCTCCGCCGCCGGAGCGGGCTCCTCAAAAGGGCGGGCTTCCTCCGCCACGGGCTCCGCCGCGGGGGGCGTCTCCTCCGCGGGAGCGGGCGCCTCGGCAGGGGTCTCCGGGGCGGCCGCAGGAACCTCCTCCGCAGGGGCGGCCTCCGGCGCGGGCCAGACCTGCCCGGTGACGTTCGCGTAGATCCGCAGGTACTCTCCGGCGCTGCGGGCCCAGCTGAAATCGCACGCCATGGCCCGCTTGCGCAGGCGGCTGAACACGTCGGGGTAGTCCTTGTACAGGTACACGGCCTCCCGGATGACGTGAAGCATGTCGTTGCTGGCATAGTTGGCGAAAGTGAATCCGTTGCCGGCATCCCGCCAGGCCTCGTAGGCGTGGACAGTGTCCTTCAGCCCGCCGGTCTCCCGGACGATGGGCACCGTGCCGTAGCGCATGGCGATCATCTGGCTCAGGCCGCAGGGCTCGCTCTTGGAGGGCATCAGGAACAGGTCCGCGCCGGCGTAGATGGCCATGGACAGCTCCTCGTTGTAATCCAGGCGCACCGCCATCCGGCCCGTGTACTGCTGGGCGGCCCAGTGGAAGAACTCCTCGTACTTCTTGTCACCCTTGCCCAGCACCACCAGCTGCATGGGGAGTTTCATCATATCATGAAGCACTTCACAAATCAAGTCCAAACCCTTGTGGGAGACCAGACGGCTTACAATGGCCACGATGGGCACGTGCGGCTCCTCCCGCAATCCCATCAGGCGCTGGAGGTGGGCCTTGTCGGCGTCCTTGCCGGCCATGTCCTCCACGCTGAAATTGGAAGCGATGCTGGGATCCTTAGCGGGATTATAGCGGTCCATATCAATGCCGTTCAGCACACCGTAGAGCTTATATTCGCACTGGCGCATGACGCTCTCCATCCGGTGGGCGAAATAGGCCATTTTCAGCTCGTTGGCGTATGTAGGAGACACGGCGTTGACGGCGTCGGCGCAGAGGACCGCGCCCTTGAGGAGATTCAGGTCGCCGTCCATCAGCAGCGTGCCGTCCTCCACCCAGCCGGCGTCCAGGCCGAACAGGTCGCCCAGGACATAGGGGTTATAGCGGCCCTGGTATTCGATGTTGTGGACGGTCAGCGTGGTGCGTATGGAGCGGAAGCGCTCCTCCCGGACACCGTCGTCCTTGAGGTAGACAGGCACGAGAGCGGTCTGCCAGTCGTTGCAGTTGATGACGTCGGGCCAAAACTTCAAGTGGTCCAGCATCCGCACCACAGCCCGGGAGAAGAAGCCAAACCGCTCACCATCGTCCATGTAGCCGTAGAGGTCAGGACGGTCGAAGTACTGCTCGTTGTCCAGGAAATACCACGTCACGCCGTCCTTTTCCAGGGAGAACAGTCCACAGTAGACGTGGCGCCAGGCCAGGTTCACATAATCATAGCACAGGAAGGTCAGCTGGCTGCCAAACCGTTCCCGAACCCGCCGGTACAGGGGCAGCACCACCGCCACCTCCGCGCCCTCCGCCGCCAGGGCAGACGGCAGAGAACCGGCTACGTCGGCCAATCCTCCGGTTTTACAAAAAGGGACTGCCTCGCTGGTTGCATACAAAATTTTCATGTCTCATTGCTCCTTTTCTTCGTGTTCATTAGAAAGCTTCCAATCTCCCACTTCCGCCGGAAAGCTCCGGCGTTTACAACTCAATCAGGGGGAGCGCGCTCCCCCTGACCGAAGTCTGTATCAAACAATGCTGCCCTTGGCCACCACAATGGGGTAGGTGGCATGGCCCATCAGCGTCCGGTCCTCCTGGACCTTCACGTCCTTGTCGCAGATCACATAGGCCAGCTTTGCGCCGCCGAGGACATGGGTCCCCTTGAAGAGGATGCTGTCCCGGACCACCGCGCCCTTTGCCACGTTGACGCCAGGGAAGAGAATGGAATTCTCCACCACGCCCTCAATGCGGCAGCCCTCGCCCACCAGGGAGTTGACACACACGCCCTCCGGTCCCACATAGGTGGAGGACTTGTCGGTGCCCTTGGCCCGGACAGGGCGGACCGGGGTGAAGAGATCCGCCCGGATGGCCGGGTCCAGCAGCTGCATGCTGCGGTCGTAATACTCCTTCACGGAGCGCATCTGGGCGGCGAAGCCGCTCCAGATATAGCTGCGCAGGTACAGCTGGTCCTTCCGGGCCTGGAGCACATCCCGCCGCCAGCTGTACTGGTCCTTGGCGGCGCACTCGTCCACCATCTCCTTGAGGAGCCTGGTGGAGACGATGTATACCTCCAGCCCACGGTAACCTCTAGGGCGGTGGAGGTTGTAGAGTACCTCCGTCACCCGTCCGTCGCTGATCTCAAAATAGGTGCCATCGTCGGTGGCAAAGCTGTCGTTTCCGCAGACCACGGTGATATCCGCGCCGGACTTCACGTGGCTCTCATAGATGTCGTTCATGGGAAGGTTTGCCACCAGGTCGCCGTCCATCAGGGCCACATAGTCCTGGCGGATGGTATCCAAATAGCTGCGCACACCGGCCAAGGCCTCCATATGGCCCCGGAAGGGCATGGCGCCCCAGCTCTGTTGGTAGTTGAAGGGGGGCAGCATCCGCAGGCCGCCCCGCTTGCGGCTTAGATCCCAGGCCTTGCCGGTGCCCAAATGGTCCAGCAGGCTCTGGTAGTGGCCGTGGAGCACGACGCCCACATCCGTGCAGCCGGCGTTCACCAGGCTGGAGAGGGCAAAGTCCACCGCCCGGTACCGTCCGCCAAAGGGGATGGACGCCGCAGAGCGGATCTGGCCCAGCTCCTGCATCTCGTTGCGCTTTTCATAGGAGAAAATAATCCCGTGCAGTCCGTTCATTTGGACACCTCCTCAGCGTTCTTGCCCAGCATTACGCCGGGACGCACCTCGCGGCCCTCCTCCAGGCAGCAGCCGGGGGCCAGCACCGTCAGTCCGCCCCAGGTGTCGGAGGCGTCCGCCATGGGGCTGCCGCCCACGCGGCAGTCCTTGCCCACGCGGCAGCCCTCGCCCAGGATGGCGTACTCCACCACTGCGCCGGGCTCCACCACCGTGCCGGGGAGCAGCACGGAGTAGCAGACCCGGGCGCCTGCTGCCACGGTCACATTGGAGGAGAGGACGGAGTTTTCCACCGTGCCCTCCAGCACGCTGCCGCGGTTAATGGCGCTGTGGCTCACCTTGGAGTCCCCGCCCAGGAAGGCCGGCGGGGCGTTGACGGAGCGGGCATAGATGGGCCAGGAGTCATCGCTGAGGTCCAGGCCGGAGGTGGGAGACAGCATATCCATGTTGGCGTCCCACAGGGAGTCCAGGGTTCCCACGTCCTTCCAGTAGCCGGCAAAGCGGTAGGCCGCCATGCGCTGGCCGTCCCTCAGCATGGTGGGGATGATGTTCTTGCCGAAGTCGTTCTCAGACGCCGGATTAGCCTCGTCGTCGGTGAGATACTGTCGCAGGGTCTTCCAGGTGAAGACGTAGATACCCATGGAGGCCAGGTTGCTTTTGGGCTCCTTTGGCTTTTCGGCGAACTCGGTAATCATGTCCTCCCCGTTGACGCTCATGATGCCGAAGCGGGGAGCCTCCTCCCAGGGCACCTCCATGACGGAGA
>NZ_CAJULS010000018.1 GCF_910587525.1 uncultured Oscillibacter sp.
TCATAGGGCAGGTTCATCAAAAGCTGCTCCGTGGTCATCCGGGGCATGGTCACCATCCGGCAGATCACCTGGCTGGGGGGCAGCACCAGCGCCGCCTCGCCCCGGGGCAGCCGCAGGTCCTTTTTCGCCTGCCGCAGAAATTGCGCAAAGGCGTGGGGCAGGGCGATGCCGCCGCTGTCCACCAGATTCTCCGGCAGGGCGGCCTCCTCCAGCCGGACGCTTCCGCCCTGCCGGACCGCCACCTTCATACTGCTGCTTCCAATGTCAAAGCCCAGCCGCGTTTTCCCCATCATCTCTTCTCCTTTTCCTTTCAGATGCTGTACCGGCCGCCAAACCGTGTGAATTCCATGATCTTTTAACAGCGGCAATTCCGGCCGCAAAGACAGATGCTGCGGCGATTGGCACCGCCCTTTAAAACAGGCCGAAATACCACCGGATCACCGGCCCGCCGAAACACACCGCACTCAGCGCCCCCGCCGCCAGAAAGGGTCCAAAGGGTACCGCCGCATCCCCCCGCCTTCCCGCCAGAGCTGCCCACAGCAGCCCCAGCAGGCACGAGAGCAGCAGACCCAGCAGCAGCTCCGCCCAGCTCATGTACAGGGCCAGGGAGAAAAGCAGCTTGAGATCCCCGCCGCCCATGACCTCCCGGCCCAGGAGCTTTTCCGCCGCCAACACCAACGCCAGCAGCACCGCCGGGACGGTGCAGGCCATGAGAATTTCCAGCGCCGCCTCCACCGGACGCTCCCGCAGGAGCGCCAGCCACAGCAGGCGGTTGGCGGCCAGGGCCAGCAGCAGAGAATCGGGGATGATCCGCTCCGCCGCGTCCGTCAGGCTGAGGGCCAGCAGCAGACCGGCCCAGACGAGCCACTGTCCCAGCGCTGGCCGGGGGCCGAACCGCAGCCCCAGACAGAGGAACATCCCCGCCCCCGCCAGCTCCGCCAGCAGGCACTCCGACGGGATCTTTCCGCCGCAGAAGCGGCACCGCCCCCGCCGCAGGAGGTAGCTGAACACCGGCACCAGGTCCCGGGCCCCCAGGGGATGGCCGCAGGCGGTGCACCGGGACCGGCCCCTGTGCCAGGGCTCCCCGGCGGCCCGGCGGGAGACGGCGCAGTCCAGAAAGCTCCCCAGCACCGCGCCCAGCACCGCCAGCCACAGGCACAGGTATGCCGTTATCACCATATTCTCATTCCACGGCACACCTTTCAACTCCTTTTTCCGAAATCGGATTTTTATTTTTCGCATACAATGTATTGAAGAGGATAAAAAGATTCTGAAAAAGATCAACGGCCTTGTGAAAAAGGCGGAGCGCACACCGTTTGGCGGCAAGGACAAGCCGGAGCCGCCGCATCATGGACGGGGACCGGCCGGTCTACCGTCTAAAAAACGGCGTACTGGAAATGCTCTCCCGCAAAGGCCACTGCGGCGCGTGACCGCCAGTCCCCGCTGGGGGCCGGTTTTCGCTGCGCCGGAGCGGGGTGAAGGGCGCGGGGGCCATGGGGCAGACGCCCTCCGGAGACCGCGGTTACCCCGCAGCCTCCGGAGGACGCCCGCACTGCGGGCGTCCTGAAAATCTCTGTTGTTTGGTGGCTAAAAGATGCTAAGGCAAATTTTTACTATTATCAGCTATGCTCTTATTCCCACGCAACAGATTTAATATCACCACTAGCCTGATCGATTGTTACCTTAATGCCATTACCTTTGGGGCTACCCGTTGCACCATTCGATCCACTTCCAGCTGTTGACAGTCCATAGTTAAAATGATCCTCAGCAGGTTCTGTATCCACAATTTTCCCCTGATGTGTGGAAGAATCAATGCTATAATAAAGCTCTAAAACGCCAGTAACACCTTCTTCAAAATTTGTAAGATAATATGCTTCTGCTAAGCTCATCGCTGAACGTTCATTTGCTTCATCGACTCCTTCTCTGGCTTTTTCAAGAGTTGTCCCAATCAGCGGGATCGACACCGCAATCAGAATGGCGATAATTGCCACGACGATCAGCATTTCAACCAGGGTGAAGCCGCCCTGGTTCTTGAGCTTCGCTTTCAGTTTGTTCATCATTGAAATCTCTCCATTTCTGGAGCAGGGTCCGGCATGCGGGTCCTGCCTCCTGTTCTTTTTCTCAGGGGGGACAGTTCCCATCGTCTACCCACGGGTAGACGATAAACCATATGGTTTATGCCTTCCGTGGGGGAGATTCAATTCTCACTTTGATACGACAGGGGCCATCCCCCAACCTTTTTCGCCAACCCAGGTGCGGTTGAGGGAGTGTGTAATTCACGTGCGGGAGTTAATGCCGATTAGGTTTTAGCTACCCATTCAGCAGAAATCTTACCATCAGTAGAAATTGTCACTTCGATGATATGGCCAGCAGCACTTCCGCATACACCATTTGCAGAAGTGCAGGTGCACTCCGCTGGTGTTGCTTCATCCTTAGTTTCTGTCAAGTTCCCCTGATGGGTCTTTGAATCCACATGATAATACCGTGTCTGCTCTACAGTAGAAGCGTCAATCTCACCGCTAAGGTACTGAATGTTGCCCAACGCTATTGCGTCGCGGAGATTTGCCTGGTCAACAGCTTCTCTGGCTTTCTCCAGTGACGAACTCACCATAGGAATCGATATGGCAACCAGAATAGCGATAATGGCCACCACAATCAGCATCTCTACAAGGGTAAAGCCCTCGTGTCTCTGTAATTTTTCCCTCAACCCTTTCATTGTCAGGAAAAATCCTCCTTTCGTTCCTCGACATGGACTTATATTCAGAGCCCGGGTTGGCAAAGGCTCGGAATAGCAAAACGGGTTTCGTTGTGCCACTCTATATGGAACGCGGTGTCCGCGGTCCCGCAGGGACCGCCGCCCGCCTTGTTTTTCAATCACCGGCGGGGGTTATATCGCGCTGTACATGCTGAACATGGGCAGATACACCGCCATGAGGATGAACACCACGAATATGGCCAGAACCACAATGATGGCCGGCTCCAGCAGGCTCAGCGCCCGCTTTACCCGCACGTCCACCTCGCTGTCGTAATACTCCGCCAGCACCTGGAGGGTGGACTCCATAGAGCCGGTGGCCTCGCCCACGGCGGTCATCTGCACCAGCATGGGGGGCAGTTCCCGGGCGTAGCTCATGCATTCCCCCAGGGGGCGCCCCCCCTCCACGCCGGGCAGCGTCTGCAGCACCTCGCCGGACATGCACAGGTTCGTCATGGTCCGTCCGGAGACTTCAATGGCCTGCAAAATGGGCATTCCCGCAGTGAGCAGGGTGCTCATGGTGTGGGCAAACTGGCTGGCTCCGGACATCCGGACAATCTCCCCCACCATGGGGATTTTTAACTGCGCCCGGGCCAGGGCGGGGCCTCCCTTCTCCGTCAGCCCGTACAGCCGCAGGAGAAAGACCGCCAGGGCGAACACGCCCAGCAGCACCAGTCCCCAGTTCTGGAAGAAACGGGACATTCCAATCAGGGTCCTGGTCACCCAGGGAAGCTCAATCTCCAGGCTCTCAAACATGCCGGTAAAGGTGGGGACAGCATAACCCATGATAATCATCACCACCACCGCCGCCACCACCAGCACAAAGGCCGGGTAGGTCAGGGCGCTGACCACGCTCTCCCGGGTCTTGTTCATCCGCTCGAAGTAGTCCGCCATCCGCCGGAAGGAGGACAGCAGGTCACCGGATTCCTCTCCGGCCCGCACCGTCTCCCGGAAGGTGGCAGGAAGGGTTTTCTCCCCCCGTTGGGAAAAACTGTAGCTCAAGGACCAGCCGTTGGACACGTCCTCGGACACCTGCCGCAGCAGCTGGGCCAGGGCCTTGTCGGCGCACTGCTCCGCCGCCAGGTCCACAGTCTGCACCAGGGGCAGCCCCGCCTTGAGAATGATGGAGAACTGGCGGCAGGTCAGGGCCAGGCTCTTGGCGGTAATCCGGTGGAAACAGGCCAAGGGGTCCCGGGAGGCCGTCCGCGGGATCTCCTTCAGGCTGAGAACCACCTCGCAGCTCTGGCGGATCTGGGCCACGGCGTCAGTGCGGCTCACCGCCTCCACCACGCCGGAGACCTGTTCGCCGCCGGCGTAAACCGCCTCGTATTTATACGTAGGCACAGGCCGCCTCCCTTATATCCGCCGGAAG
Organism: uncultured Oscillibacter sp.; assembly: GCF_910587525.1. Lineage (GTDB taxonomy): Bacteria > Bacillota > Clostridia > Oscillospirales > Oscillospiraceae > Oscillibacter. The sequence continues at coordinate 4,125 of NZ_CAJULS010000018.1, forward strand.
CCGGGGACAGGCTCCGCCCCCGCCGCCGGCTGGGACGGGCCGTTCCGCCCCGCCTGGGACGGATCCCGCAGGGCGGCCTGCCAGGTCTCTTTGCTGATGGTCCCGGCGTTCAGCAGGCTCTGGAGCGCCCTGTCCATCAGGATGTTGCCCATGTTTCCGGTGGTCTGAATGGCATTGACAATCTGGGGGGTCTTGCCCTCCCGGATCAGGTTGCGGATGGCTCCATCCACCTTCATCACCTCACAGCAGACCACCCGGCCCCCGCCCACCTTAGGCAAAAGCTGCTGGCTGAGCACGGCCCGCAGCGTCATGGACAGCTGGAGGCGGATCTGCTGCTGCCGCTCCGCCGGAAACACGTCCACAATGCGGTCAATGGAGTCGGCGGCGGAGTTGGTGTGGACGGTGCCCAACACCAGATGCCCCGTCTCAGCGGCGGTGAGGGCCGTCTCAATGGTCTCCAGATCCCGCATCTCACCCACCAAAATTACGTCCGGGTCCTCCCGCAGGGCGGCACGCAGTCCAGAGGCAAAGCTGGCAGTGTCCCGCCTGATCTCCCGCTGGTTGATGACGCATTTGTCCGGGGTGTAGACGTACTCGATGGGGTCCTCCAGGGTTAGGATGTGCTTGCGCTCACTGTGGTTGATCCGGTTCAGCACCGCCGCCAGGGTGGTGGATTTGCCGGAGCCGGTCTCGCCGGAAATGAGCACCAGTCCCTGACCGTAGGCGGGAAACTCTGCGGCGGCCTTGGGCAGGCCCAGCTCGCCGAGATCCGGAATATGGTCGTTCAAAAGCCGGATGGCGGCGGACCAGCCCCCCCGCTGGCGGAAGAGGTTGATCCGGCACCGCACGCCGGCGATGGTCAGCGCCAGGTCGGCCTCGCCCACCGTCTCCGCCCTCCGGAAGTCCCCTTCGGCCAGCTCCATGGCGGCCGTCAGGCAGTCCTCCGCTGTCAGGCAGTTGGAGCACATCTCCCGGATCTCTCCGTTTACGCGATACCGGGGCGTCAGCCCCTGAACCAGGTGGATATCGGATGCCCTGTCCCGCAGGGCCTGTTCTACAAACTGTTCTACAATCATGTGTTACCTCCTCAGCCGCCCAACACCCGGTGGATCTCCTCAGCGGTGGTCAAACCGCTCAGCACCAGACGGCGGCAGTCTTCCATCATTGGCCGGAACCCGGAGGAGGCAATGGCCGCCTCCAGCTCCTCCAGGGAACGCTTGTGAATCGCCCGGCGGATATCCGGCGTCACCGGCAGAATCTCAAAGGCGCCGGTGCGGCCGCGGTAGCCGGTGCCGAAGCACTCCCCGCAACCCACGCCCCTGTAAAAGCGGACGTCTCCGGCGGGCAGTCCTAGGGCGGCCTGTTCCTCCGGCGTGGGGGTGTATGGCCGGCGGCAGTAGGGGCAGACCCGGCGCACCAGCCGCTGGGACACGATGCCCTGCACCGCCCCCGCGATGAGGTACGACTCCACGCCGATATCCAGTAGCCGGTCCACAGAGCTGACGGCGTTGTTGGTGTGGACGGTGGAGAGCACCAAATGCCCCGTCATGGCGGCCCGCATGGCGATCTCCGCCGTCTCGCCGTCCCGAATCTCACCTACGGCGATAATATCCGGGTCCTGCCGCAGCACGGACCGCAGCACATTGGCAAAGGTCAGCCCGTTCCGCTCGCTGATCTGCACCTGACACACGCCGTCGATGTGGTACTCCACAGGGTCCTCCAGGGAGACCAGATTCACCTCGTCGCTCTTGAGGCGTTTGATCATAGCGTAGAGGGTGGAGGTCTTGCCGGAACCCGTGGGACCCACCATCAGGATCATCCCCTCGGTGGTGCGGTCCACCATCTGGCAGAACCGCTCCAGATTCTCCCCCGCCAGGCCAATGCCTTCCAGTGTGGCCAGCTCCGGCGTCTTGCGCAGGAGGCGGATGACCACCTTCTCCCCGTGGATGGTAGGCAGGGTGGAAATTCGCAGGTCCAGGGGCTCCTGGCGCACCGTGACATTGGCGCGGCCGTCCTGTGGGATGTTTTTCTGGGCGATGTCCATACGGGCCATGATCTTCATCCGGGAGATTACGGAACTCTGGAGTTCCCGGGGCACCGGAATGATGGGACGCAGCGCCCCGTCGATACGCATCCGGATGGTCACGCCCTCCTCGCCGGGTTCCACATGGATGTCGCTGGCCCCCTCGCTGCAGGCCCGGTCGATGATGGAGTTTACCAGCCGGATGGCCGGGGCGGCATCTGCCTCGGCCTCGTCAACCGTCACACTCTGCTGGCCGGCCCCGGCGGAGGCGCCGTACTGGCTGCCCTGCAGGTCCCGCTGCATGTCTTCAATGGCCTGCATGGCCCCCTGGTTGCTGTACAGGTTCTGCACCGCCCGCTCCGTGGCGGAGGCGGTGGCGATCATGGGGATAACCCGCCGCCGGGTCACCGCCCGGACTTCCTCGATGGCCACAAAATTCAGCGGATCCGCCATGGCCAGATGGATGTCCGACCGGGTGGCTCTCACCGGCACCACAATGTGCTTTTTCGCTATGCTCTTGGGGAGAATCTGGGCCATCTCCGGCGAAATGGCATATGTATTCAGATCGATAAACTCCACTCCCAGCTGGCTCATCAGCGTATCGATCAACTGCTTTTCGGTGATAAAGCCGCGGTCCTGCAAAATCGAACCCAGACGTTGTCCGGTGTCCGCCTGAAGCGACAGCGCCTCGTCCAGCTGCCCCTGGGCAATTGCGCCGCTCTTGACCAGCAGGTCGCCCAGCTTCACATACTTCATGGCGTCGTCTCTCCCTCCTCCGGCGTCCCCCCGTATGGGTTCAGGCACCGGACCATCAATGTCCTCTCCCCGGAGATGTCCTCCGTCTTTTGACCCACCTCCAGCGCCACGGTGAAACAGCCATCCGCAAAACTGATATCCATGGTCCTGACCACATAGGCCCCCTTGCCGTAGGCTCCCGGGGGCAGGACGCGCTTACCACCGGCGTAGACTTGGCCATCCGGGCCGATCACAAGGCTGACCGTTTCGCCCGAGGCGTCCTGATAGTCCGTCAGCTTTCCGCCCGCATCGGTCTCCACCTCCTGGGCGTAGCGCAGATCATCCCCCAGTACATTCGCCAATGTGGACAGCAGCAGCTGCACCTCGGAGTGCGCGATCATGGTCCGGTAGCTCCGCACAGCCATCTGCATCCCCGTGTTCAGCATCATCCCCAGCAGGATCAGAACCGCCACGGCGGCCAGCATCTCCACCAGCGTCAGTCCGGCCGCCTCTTTCAGCTTCCGCCTCATGCCCCGCCCCCTCCGGCGGAGAGGGCGTAGGATACCGCGCCGCTGCCGCCGTAGAGCGTAACCGGCAGGGGGATCATCTCCACGCCATCCGCCGAGTACTGCAATTTCACAGTCCCGGGGTCCTCCGGCATGGGCGCCGCCTGCCCCTCTGCGGCGGACAGGGCTTGGTAATACGCCCCGTCCATCTCCTGGGCACTCTTGCCGGTCTGGGCGGAGGCCATTATGGCACCGAACAGCAGCGCCACGGACAGCGTTCCGATGACGATGGAGGCCATAGCCTCCACCAGGGTCTCCCCCCGGCTGCCGCACAGTTTTCGCTTCACCTGTTCACCGCTCCCTTCTTCTACTTCTTCTCAATCCACTCCAGTTCCCACTTGACAGCCCCGGTGAAAACCGGTGTCCCCGAGGGGACGCTGGCAAATACCGCGCCGGCGGGCGGCGTGTATTTCACTTCCTGGGGAACGCCGGCGGACGCCAGCTCCGCTTCCAAGGTGTATACGTAGCCCTTCTCATCCATGCTCCCCAGGGCGGCAGTCAAATGGATGCGCTTTCCCCTGTTCTCCAGCCGGAGCGTGACAGTGACCGGCTCCTCAAGTCCCGGCAGGCCGCTGCCATCCACCGTCAAAACCAGCTCGTGCTCCGCGGAGGGTTGAGAGGGCTGCGCCTGGAAGCCCCTGGCCGTGAAGGCCTCCCCGTACATGCCGTCCAGCTCCTCGAGAAAGAAGCCGCGCAGCGCATCCGCCAGGTTGCCGCCTGTCAGCGTACCCTCCGCCTGTCCGCACCAGTAGTAGTCCGTTCTGGTCATGCCGACGGCTTCCCCCTTCTCGTTTTTCTCCTCATTTTCCACAAACCACTCGGCGTACTGGTACTCTCCCGTGTATGCCATCTCCTCCAGCTCGCCGCACACCAGCCGGAGTCCGGAGGACAATGTCAGATACTTCTGCTGCTCCGTCCGGCCGCCCTGGAGCTTGCCCGCGTTGGACACCGCCGCCATCAGAAGGGACGACGCCACCATCATGCACACCAACAGAAACAGCAACGCCATCAGGATGGACGCCCCCCGGCTGCTCTTCAGTTTTTCACGCAGACACTCCAGGGGACGCCCTCCTCTCTGCATCTAATTTCCGGCCGCAGGCGGCCTGACCGGAGTCATAACCACCGTGTGGTCCAGCCCATCCATGGTCAGGGCAAGCGTCAGCTCCGGCGCGTTCTGGTTCGCTGGCACACCCTCCAGGGTAATGACGTTATCCTTCACGGCGGCGGTGACGCCGGTCCCCTCCGGGAGACTCGCCGACAGCACTGTAACGCTGTGCTCACCGAAGCCGCCGCTGAAATCAATGGTACAGGTGCCGTCCTGCCAGACGGCCTCCGGCAGCGCAAGTACGGTAACCGCCAGCGTGTGAGGCTGCTCCGTATCCTTATAAATATAGGTATAACCGATGCTCACCATGGACGGAACCTCCAACGCGGGCGCACCGGCCTCCGCCGTAAGCAGAACATGGGATTCGTTCTCCTCCGGCACCTCCGCGCGGATCAGGTCACTGCTGCTACCGGGGGTGACCAGGCGCAGGTCCTGCGGGGACTGCTCCAGATATTCGCCGCCGCCAGCGGCGGTGACCGGAGTCCGCCCCCAGGGCGTCATCGCCAGCTCCACCCGGCCGCCGGGGAACACCGCCGCCGTGCTGGGACGCAGCTCCAAATAGGCGGTCACGTTGACCGTGACGGCAAGGGGATAGGTGACGCCCCCGTATGTGTATTTAACTGTCACCTTCGTGGTCCCCTCACCCACAGCGGCCACCTCCAGGCGGCCGGCCTGGGTAACCGTCCCGGAGGCAATGGTCCCGTCTCCGCTCTCCACACTCCACTGTCCGCCTGCGGGCACGCCCTCCAGTGTCAGATTCTCGGGGTACGTCCGCTTTGTGTACAGGTCCAGGGCGATGGGTGCGCCTCCGTTGTCCCGCCTGATTCCGTTGAGCGGCCACATGCCGTAGTGGACACAGTTGGCCCCTTTGTCCCGCGTGAGAATCGTGGGGAAGGGATAATCCAGGCCCTCCAGCTCCGGACGGCCGCCGGGCGGGTAGCTGTATTTGCCCGCCACGCCGTACCCGTCGATCCGGGAAGTGACGGGGCGGAAAGGTCCTGCCTCCCGGGCCGCCTCGTCGCTGCCGGCAAAGTTGTTCAGGCGCTGATAGATCGTCCGCCCACCAATATCATCCTGCCCTGCCAGTTGTCTGTGGGTCACGCTGGCGGCCTGGGCGTCGTTCAGGTCCGTCTTGATGCCGCTGATGCCGCTTTGGTTCTTTTTCAGCGTCTCGCTCCCCAGGTAGTAGCAGTTTGTGATGGTGCAAATGCCGTGGTTGGCCTTGTTGTCCCAGTTTGCCAACGCCGACGCCGCAGAGTTGATCTCACCGGTGCCGCCCAGGGCATAGAGGGACTGGATCTTGTTATACCCGTCCGCCTTTACCTCCGGCAGGACCACATAGCTGTAACAGTTCGTCAGGTTGTTGTTTGTAGTGTTGCTCACATTTCCCCGTGTATCATAGGCCTCCGTTCCGATCATAATTCCGCCGCTGGGCTGCAGGGGCTTGAAGTAGCTGCCTCCCACGATCCCGCCGATGTAGATACTGCCGCCGAGATTGGACTGGTTCTCCAGCTTCCTCACTTCGATCTCCCCTCCGGCATAGCTGTTGCTGATGGTCCTCTGGGAGGCTCCCGCCAAGCCGCCAATTCGGATGTTGTCCACACTTTTGATACTTCCGGGAAAGACGATGGTGGTCTCCGCGGCGCACTTTTCCATATCCATGAAGGAGATTCCCACCAGGCCGCCGATCTCGGCGCCGCCCCAGTTGTTGCCGCCTCCCTCCCGCATTCTGACGTCCGCCTCGATCCGGTAGCCCGCCACGGAGCAGTTCTGAATTGCGCTCTCACCGTCGGCGGCCGCCAGGCCCGCCAGACCGCCGATTGCGTACCAGCAGCTGTTCGTCTGGCCGCTCTCATTGCGGTAGCTGACGACCTCTCCGGAAAACAGAACGATGTTTTTCAGTGTGCCGTTGTACACGATGCCAAACAGTCCCGCACAGGAGGACCGCTGCCCCTTGATGTTGACATTCTCGATCACGTAGTCGTCCCCGTCATAGGTGCCGCAGAACCAGCCGTTGAGGGTGCCCGTTCTGCCGGTGCTCACGTCATAATACTCGGCAATGGGCGTGTAATACCGCTTGGTCCCGTCGGCGTTCTCCCGGCCTCTGATATCGTGGCTCTGCGTCCAGCAATACTTTCCGGTGTCGCCGGAGTTGGACAGATAGGGGAACCGGCTGATGTCTGTGCCGCTTTCAATCACCGTACTGGTGTTCCGCGTACTGCTGTTCCAGTTGATGAACTGGAACTGCTCGACGGACCGCACGCCGTAGACGTTGTTCTCGCTGCCCGGCGCCGCCTTTCCGGTGACCGGCGCACCGTTTTCCACGCTCCAGCTGTTGTCGGGAAGCCTCACCGACATGGCGTCGGCAAAGAGGGGATTCAGGGTAAACAAAACCTGAGTGCTGTTTGCGCCGTGATCCTGGGTCAGCTGCAGCGTGGCATTAGGGCTGGCGGCGGCAGCCCCGTAGGGATACAGTCCCCCCTCCTGATCCAGGCCGAAGGTCCGGTAGGAGTGGAACACAAACTCCTCGTTCTGTCCCTCCGCGCTCTTGCTCTGCTCCGCCAGCACCTCGTTTACGCGCCTTTCATACTCCGTGGGTTCCCGGTCCATGGTGAGCTGCGACCCTCTCCCGCCATCCGGTGAATAGTAGATTGTCGTATCCAGAGCGGTAAGGGGAACGTTCTTTTTGGTATAGTACCCGTATCCGTAGTTCGTCACCACGCCGCCGTCATCGTGGGCGTTGGAGAGATTGCTCCGTTTGGTGATGGTTTTCTCACCGGGCTTCACCGCCAGCACGCTGATATTGAACTTGGACTTGCCGTTGATCTCCAACTCTTCCCAGTAGTAGACGCCCATCTCACCCAGGTCCATAAGCGCGGGCCACTGGCCGTAGTGAATGGGCCTGTTGTCGGCGTCCTTCACACCGGTGGGATAGGGGAAGAGACCCCCGAGAGGTTCATCCGCGTCCATCACCTGCGCCTTTTTCATCTCCGGATTCGATCCGGAGAAGGGATTGGCCTCCAAGGCGGCGTACTTGATCCCCGCGGCCCTGTCGTCATCCCGGTGGTAATCGGCGGCATAGGATGCCTCCCGGTAGGTGAAGTTTCCCTCGTTGAGGTAATAGGTCTCCGCCTGGCTGCCGCTGCGCACGCCGCAAAAGCCATAAGTCTCCACCTGCTTCCCAGTGGACTCCAGGTCCGCCGCCGCGTAGGAGTCCCGGATGACGCCGGCATTGTAGCCCACGAAGCCGCAGATGCGGGCACTGGAGTTTTTGTCCACCACGGCCGTGATCTTTCCCACCGCGTAGGACACGGTGATCTCCCGGGCGGCGTCGTTCCGGCCCGCCAGACCGCCCACATAGGCGCTGGCGTAGCTGGAGCAGTCGGCAGACAGGGAGGCGGACTCGGCGGCGCTGTTTCGGATTGCGCCGCTGTTCTGCCCCACCAGGCCCCCCACATAGATGGTAGACCCGAAGGAATAGCCCGTGAGGCTGATACCGGACACGGCGCAGTTCTGTATGGTACCCGCGTTTCCGCCCGCCAGCGCACCCACATACAGCGACTGGGAGCCGTTGTCCATGGCCACGGTCACCGCCTGCTCGGGATTCATCTTGTACACGATATCCCGCAGAGTTCCAGCGGAATAGCCGAAGAGTCCCGCGTAGAACCGCTCGCTGTTCTCCTGGACGGAGAAGGTCACGCCGCGAATTCTGCGGCAGCCGCCGTCATACACACCGTGGAAGGGTTCGTTCCAGCTGCCGATGGGGGTCTGCCGGAAGGGTGCGGAAAACAGGCCGTATCCCGTATACGAGCCGTAGTCCAGATGCAGCTCCTGCCGGAAGGTATAGCGGTGCTCCCGATTGCTGTAATACTCCCTGTAGACGCTCAGATTATAGAGGTGCCGGGGCGTGCGGACGCTGGCCGTGTTTCTCCGGCCCTTCTCCACCAGCTCCTCTCCGGCGTATCTTTCGGCGGCCGCGGTGTCCCAGACGGGGACGGTTCCGCCCTCCTCCGTCTCCTCCGGCACATAGGGAACCACCGTCTCCGCGAAATGGGGATTGTAGAAATACTCTCCACTCACAGGCACAATCCCGTCGGCGTTGAGTTCAAACCTGAGGTACTGGAAGAAGTGCTCACTGGCCCCGCCAGCAACGATCATCTTCTCCGGCAGGGCAATCAGGTAGTAGTCCGCCTCGCTGCCCTCGCCATTCTCCCAGACAGCCGAAGTGAGTTCGCTTTTGCGGTAGACAGCGGACACCTCCTGAGCGCCTTCGCCGGAGGCCCAGCTGTTCTTGACGCCGTCCCAGCAGCTTCCGCCGGCGTCCCAGTAGGTGACCTGGACGTAGCCGTTCTCCGGCAGATCCTTCAGATCCGACTGCAGCAGCGCCACGGCGTACCCGTCCGAGAGGATAGTCCGCCCGTTGTCCAGTTTGCCGATCCCGGTCAAATACCGGGCGTTGCCACCGGAGAAACCGTAACGCTCCTCCCCGGGTTTTTTGACCTCATACTCCTCAAAGTAAACCAGGCTGGGTTCCTGGAATTGGGCGCCCCAGTCGCCGTAGTGGGGCAGGCCCGCCAGTCCCGGGAAGCTGTAATTCACCAGGTTCAGGTGCTCCCGGAGGTTGTAGGGCCGGGTGTCCCGGGCGGTCTTCCAGTCAAATGCGCCGCCCAGACCATCCCTGAACGCCCCGGTCCGGTCCGTCATACCGGCATAGTCCCGGCCCCACGCCTCGCTCCCGGCTATCTGACCGGAGGTTTTCAGATAGAATGTGTTCTGAAAAACACCCTCCCCGCTGTTCTCCTGCATCTCCGTCAAGCCGTAGACCGCAGCCCCGCCGTCTCCCTCCACAGGATAGCACATCGCGGAATAGACGTTTTCCGTGTAGGTCTTTCCTACTCCCAGGCACAGCCCGGCGGCCTTCTCCTCCGCATAGATGAAACCGGCGGCATAGCAGTTCTGCAGCTTCGTGCCCGCGTTCTCCTGAAGACGGCCGATCAGTCCCGCGGCGTTTTTTCCGGCCAGGTAACAGTCGGCGTAGGAATTGACAATGTCCAGGCTCCCATTGGCCGTGCCCACCAGGCCCCCGGCCATATCCCGCCCCTCCGCCAGTGTGGCCGCGAAGCAGTCGGTAATCGTATTTCCGGCATAGCTGTAGTTCAACCGTCCCACCAGGCCCCCGGCCACAGCTCCCTTAACCTGATACACGTAGCCGCCGTCCTCCGCATCGCTGCCCAGCAGCTCCCGCAGGTCTGGGTGGTCCCCGGTGGCCTCCCAGTAGACCCGGCAGTTCTCAAAAGAGGCGTACTCCGCCGTGCCGGCCAGTGCGCCGGCCACACCCGCCGCGCCGGCGTCCACTGCGGCGTTGACCAGGCGGACGTTTTGAATTGAAAATGCACCTTTGCTGTCAAACATGTTTTCCCTGTTCCCCACGCTGGAAAACAGTCCCGCCGGCTTCCCGCCGGCGCTCTCCGGCGTCACCAGCAGGCCGTAGATCTCCTTTTCACTGCCGTTGTAGGTATTCAGCTCTGAATTTTCAATGGGGCGGAACGCATACCCGGGGTAGGTCTCATTCTCCGCGCAGTAGATCCGGTCGTTCTGCTCCGCGCCGGTCTTTCCGCTCACGCCGGAAAAGCCGCTGTCCAGATTCTGGAGGTGACGCAGAAGGCGGATACCGGCCGTGCTCCCACCGCTGCCCTCGGCAAACAGACTGTTATCTGTGTCGCTGTCCGACGACTGGCTGGGCCGGTACCCGGCGGCAGACAGTCTAAGGCTGGCGGAAACCGTAAAGTCCCCGCCGTATGTATCCGTCCCGCCGAACAGATCCTTAAACTGCTCCCCGCTCCTCTCCAGCGAGTCCAGCACCCAGATGCAGGTGGTGACGGTATTGCCGTTCCGGAAAGTCGTCTTTTGGGAGAGCAGGCGTTCGCCCTCCAGAAGGGACACCTGGGTGCCACCGTACTTCAGCTCCACTTCCCGCCTCATATTCAGGCCCGGGATGGCCGACACGGAAGTCGGGATGCTGAAGGTGACCTCCACCGTCAGCTTCTCCTCATTGCGGATCAGCACGGTGACGTCCGGGGTGGGCAGGCGGCTGGAGTCATCTCCCTCCGCCATACCGCCTCCGTAGTAGCCCAGCATGGGTCTGGCCCGCATCCGTTCCACCCTGGACGCCGCCGTCCACTCGTCGTAAAACGCCTGGAAACCAGCGTCTATCAGTGTCTCAATGGACTCCTCCGCGTAAAACACGTCGGTCACGCTGCCGCTGACAGGCTCATAGACGATGTAAAAGTGTCCGTCCCACAGCGCCGGATCAATGCTTCCGGTGTCCAGCAGCGCTGCGGACAGGTTCTCAGAGGATAGGTAGTACGCCTCGCCGGCGCCGTCCTCTGCCACGGCGGCAGAAAGCAGCACCGCCCCCCCGTCCTCTACCAAGCCCCCCAGACGCTGGCTGCCCGACAACAACACCGCCTGGTGCTCAGCCGCCATGTAGATCTCCCGGGCGGCGTTGTCCAGCTCCGCGATCCGCAGGTAGTCCCGGTAATAGGCCACCGCCACGGATCCCAGGCCCAGCAGGATCACAAGGACCGCCACAGCCGCCAGCGTTTCCACAAGGGTAAAACCGCTATTCCATTTTCTCCGGTCGCATCTTCTCATCAGGATATCCCTCAGTTTGCTCTCTATCTGCCAAAATATTATTTCATATCCTTTTCGGATATGTATGACATTTTAACATATCCTAATCGGATATACAATAACTTTAAATCCAAAAAGCCCCGTAAATTTTCTCCTGCGTCCTGCTGATATAGTCAAATAACCCGAAAATGGCAGCGCTGTTCTTCAGGCGGGCTTTGCCCGCCTGCGTGTGAAACACGCAGAATTTGACTATGAAATCCCCGCAGGCATACGGCTGGGCGCCCGGTGCGGCGCCGCCCGAACAGGACCCGGAGCCGGGAAGGAGGTAGGCACATGGAACTTGATTATCAGGCCATCGGCCTGCGGATCCGCCGGCTGCGGAAAACCCGGGGGCTGACGCAGCAGTCCCTGGCGGAGATCTCCAATCAAGAGCCGTCCAATATTTCTCATATTGAGCGGGGCGCCACAAAGCTCAGTCTCCCCACTCTGGTGAACATCGCCAACGCCCTGCACGTGACGGCGGACGAGCTGCTGTGCGACAGCCTGCCGGCGGCGGACGCCGTGTATCACCGGGAGGCAGCCCGCATCCTGTCGGACTGCACCCACTCCGAGTTGAAAATCATCACTGAGACCATGCGGGCGCTGCGGGAGAGCCTGCGGGACGCCGGCCAGGCCGAATAGCCCGGCCGGCGTTACTCAGCCTGCTCCCTGGGCCAACAGCACACGCCGACCTCCAGCGCCACGGACTCCCGCAGGTGGAAGTTGGCATATCTGCAAAACCAGCAACCGCCGCTCTCGCCCAGCCGCACAACCCGCCGGGTGAAAGCCGGACAACTCTGTCCCGGCCAGACGCTGTAGCCCGTTCTGGGCTTGGAGAAAGCCCGCCTTTCCGCGTCCCTCGCCGCCAGGTCGCTTTTCATACGGTTCTCCTCCAATCTGCATCAGTCTTTGTTTCCGGGAGTACTCCCGGAAACAGCATGGGGACGTCCCCATGCTGTGCGCGCCGCACCTCCTCCGTGGGAATGGCTTGACAAGCCCGCGGCCGGCGTGTTATGTTGATTATAACAAAACCGGCTGAATTTTGGGCCTCTGCGCAAATTCTGTACCTTTTTGCGCATAATTTGCACAGAGAGCAGGAGGTGCTTCACATGATCAGACTCGCCCTCTGCGACGATGATGCGGCTCAGCGTGCCGCCGCGGGCAAACTGCTCCGGGAATATGCGGCGGCCCGGCCCGCTCTGACCGTCAAGACGTCCGTATTCTCCTCCGGCCAGGAGCTTCTGACCGCCGATGAGGAGTCCGGTGGCTTCGATATGTATGTGCTGGACATCGTGATGCCGGAGTTCTCCGGCATCGACCTGGGAATCCGCCTGCGGGAGCTGGGCAGGGACGGGGCGATCATCTACCTCACCATCTCCCCAGAATACGCGGTGGAGTCATATGCAGCCAGGGCTTTCTACTACCTCATCAAGCCCGTGGACCCCGCGCAGCTCTTCCAGGTGTTGGACCAGGCCGTAGCGGCCCTGGAGAAGCGGCGCGCAGCCTGCGTTGCGGTTCACACCCGGGAGAGCCAGCGGCTGATCCGGTTGGACGAGATCCTGTACGCGGAGCTGCTGGGCCGGACGGTGCGCTATCACCTGGTGGGCCAAACCCATCTGGACACCGTGACGCTGCGGGGTTCCTTTCTGAAGGAGACCGCCCCTCTGCTGGAGGACGTCCGCTTTTTTCAGTGCGGAGCCAGCTTCCTGGCAAACCTGTTCTATGTCACGGCCGTAGAAAAGGGTTTTCTCCGCATGGACGGCGGCGCCCGGGTTCCCCTGGCCAGGGGCCTGACCGCCTTGGCCAGGCAGCGCTGGCAAGACTACTGGCTCAACGGGCCGAAGGGGGACTGAACGATGACTTTTCTGCGGGATATTTCCTTCCTCTGGTCCATGCTCCACATCGCCGCGCTGTACCTGCTGCTCTTCGCACCCCGCTGTTCCTGGCGGACGACGCTGATCTGCAGCTCCGCCGGCATTGGAACCCTGACGGTCATCAATATGCTGCTCATGGCGCGGCAGGGACCTGTGGGTATCATGCATCTGGCCTTTTTCACCTGCACCATTCCCTCCCTTCTGCTCTTCTTCCTGCTCTCCAAACACCGGGACGGGCGCTTTTTCTTCCTTTTCTGTCTGACGGACACCATAAGCTTCTGGCTGATGCAGATCACCAACCTCATGGACCGCATGGCCGGCAACACCTATGTGGTGCTGTTTCTCAGCCGCCTGGTGCTGTTCCCAGTGGTCGAGTTCCTGCTCTGGCGGTATCTGCGCCGGCCCTATCTGGAATTGCAGGAAAAGCTCAAAAAGGGCTGGTGGCTGTTTACCGGCGTGGGGGGAACCTACTATCTGCTTCTCATGGTCACCGCCGTGCCGGTGGACACCCCCCTGCCGGACGCCGCCGGGCTGCTCCAGGTCGCCCTGGTCATGCTCCTGATGCCCCTGACCTACCTCACCATCTTGCACTCCCTCTGGCGGCAGATGCGGATGTACGAAAACAGCCGCCAGATGGAACTCCAGCAGCGGGATTACAACGCCGTATGCCAGAAGATGGAGCTGACCCAGATCTACCGGCACGATATGCGCCACCACCTGGCCACTCTGGATGAGCTGCTCCAGCAGGGCAACAGCGACGGTGCGCTCCAGTATGTCCGCACGCTGAACGGCGGGCTGGAATCTCTTACCCATCCCGCCGAGTGCGCCAACAGCACAATCAACGCCATTCTGACGGCTTACATCGTCCAGGCCGCCGACGCGGGCTGCTCCGTGGACACAAAAATCAGCCTTCCTGAGAAGCTGCCCTTTGAGGAGACAGACCTGTGCGTTATTCTGGCCAACTCCCTGGAAAACGCCATCCACGCCTGTCGGGACCTGCCTGGAGAGCAGAGGCAGATCCGCTTGGAGATGGAGCTGACGGAAAATGGGCGGCTGATTGTTTCCGTGGAAAACCCCTGCCCCCGCCAGGTGTTCTTTGATTCCAACGGCTTGCCGGAGGTCCCCAAGCGGGAGAACCACGGTCTGGGCCTGCCCAGCATCCGGGCCACGGCGAACAAGTACGGCGGTCTGTTCCGCTGCCAGTGGGAGACCGGCCGGTTTATCCTGCGGGTCGTGCTGATTCCGCTGGAACCCGCCAAGCCTCCCGTCCGCCGGACAGGCCCGCTGACCTACGGCATCCTGGTCCTTCTCCTCTGCCTAATCCTCCTCAACTGCCTTCCGTCTCTGGCCAACGCCCTGGAGGAGATCCCCGTCTTGGGGACAGTGGTCCGCGTTGTGGACCTCCGTACCTACACCCTGGCCTGGAAGGACGGCGTACGCTCCACTCCGGCGGAATGGAATAGGATAGAATAGTTCTACCTGCTCTCTGCCGCACATCCATGCGGCGGAGGCAGTCAGACGTCATCACCTGTGGTGGACCGCGGAGCCTTTTGGGGAATCCCATACCCGGTATTTCCGTGATCATTCCCGTCTTTTAGGCGGAGAAATTCCTGCCCGCCTGCGCGGATCGATGGTGCGGCAGACCTTTTCCGGCTGGAAACTGCTGCTGGTAAATGTCGGCACCAGCGAATAAATGGCTCCCGTTTTTCGAACATATCTATCCAAAAACGGGAGTTGTTCTATTCTGAAAGCTTTGTAAATACAAGACTTTCAGGCTTTTACTCCTCCTACAATATAAATTACGGTTCAAGGCACGGCAGCCAGCCGTGTCTTTTGTCTTCTCAAAGCTGAAGCTGTAGAATGGGAGAGCAAATGGCCTGACGCTTTTCACCATGGGCCAACACGCCCGTCACAGAGTCGGTCAGCCGTCTCTCTCATTCGCAGCATTCGATTTGTGCAGGTAGAGCCATCTCGTCGGAGTAAACTCCATATCACTCGCTTCCGCCTAATGGCGAAAGCCCGCTCATTACGTTACCCCTCCTCTTCCCACCGAACCCGCTTCGCCGGGCTTTGGCGGGGGCCCCGATGCTGGTGCGCTCGCGTCAGCCAGGAGATTGAACAAGCGGCGAGAAATAGAGACGGACGCCACATCAATCACACAGGAGGAGAACATGAACGCAGTAGGAATTGACGTATCGAAAGGTAAAAGCATGATGGCAGCTCTGCGGCCAATGGGTGAGGTTGCTCTGTGGCGGGATTACATAGCTGGCTCCCTGTTCTGAGATGTAAGCCCGAATCGCCTTTGCTCCATAAGCACGGTCTGCTAATACATTGCTGTAATGCGATCACTGATTATATCCATTCTTACAACCGCGAACGATATCAGAGAATGCTTGGCTGCATGGCGCCTATGGAATTCTTGGCGGCTGGAGGCAAATAAGAGCAGGAACCTCCTTACGGTGGTTCCTGTTCGTCTTTTTTCTCTGTTTTGTCTACTTGACAGGGAGCACTTCACCTGTTGTCCCTGTTTTTGTCAAAGCATACAGGGAGGCCACCAGCAGACAGGTGGGCTCTGCTTATGCCGCCTTCACAAAGCTGCGGGCCACAAAAGCTGCCCGCGGCCTTTTACACTATCAACGTACCTGCTGCCGGAAAGTTAAGACCTTCCCTGTTTTTTGCCGGCTCTGTTCCGGAATATAGACCTCCTGCCCCTGATCCCGGTTCAGTTCCTCCGGCTCGTGGAATGTAGGCACCACCTGGTGCAGTGCTCCCCGGATCACTGTAGGATCATTCTTTTCCAATGCCGCCGCCAGAATTGAAAGCTTGCGCTCCAATTCCTCCGCTGTCACAGTGGGCTGGCGCTCCACAAAGATCTGATCGTTCTCCGTTTTCTCAATGTCCCGGCTGGCAATCAGCAGCTCCTCGTAGAGCTTCTCTCCCGGCCGCAGGCCGGTCTCCACAATATCAATGTCCCGATAGGGTTTGTACCCCGACAGGCGGATCAGGTTCTCCGCCAGGTCCAGGATCTTTACCGGGCGCCCCATGTCCAGCACATAGAGCTCGTTCTGCCGGGCCATCGCTCCGGCCTGGAGCACTAGTTGGGCCGCCTCTGGAATGGTCATAAAGTACCGGATGATCCGCTTGTCCGTCACAGTGATAGGCCCGCCCTCGGCGATCTGCCGCTTGAATAGAGGCACCACAGAGCCATTGGAGCCCAATACATTGCCGAACCGCACAGCGGCAAAGGCCGTCCGGCTGCGGCCCTTCATGGACTGGACGATTATCTCGCACATCCGCTTGGTGGCGCCCATGACAGAGGTGGGATTCACTGCCTTGTCCGTAGATATCTGAATAAACTTGGAAACGCCGTATTCGTCCGCCGTCCGCACCAAATTCAACGTACCAAACACATTGTTCCGCACTGCCTCCTGAGGGCTTTGCTCCATGAGAGGAACGTGCTTGTGGGCAGCGGCGTGAAATACCACGTCGGGGCGGTAGTGGGCGAAGAGCTGCCGCAGCCGCTCCCGGTCCCGAATGGAGGCGATCTCCACCGCCAGGTCCAGCCGTCCGCCATATTTGTACAGCAGCTCCTGCTGGATATCATAGGCGTTGTTCTCATAGATGTCCACGATCACCAGCCGCCGGGGATCGTGTTTAACGATCTGGCGGCACAACTCCGAGCCGATGGACCCTCCTCCCCCGGTGACCATCACGGTCTTGCCGCCCAAGAAGGCGTCCACTGGAGCGGGGTCCAGGCGGATGGGGTCCCGGCCCAGCAGATCCTCGATCTGGATGTCCCGCATCTGAGACCGGATGGGACGCTGACTCAGCAGGTCCAGCGTGCTGGGCAGAACGCGGATTTTCACCTTGTCCAAGCCGGAGAGTTCCTGTAGAATCTCCTGCCGCCGGGCCTCAGTGATGGAGGGAATGGCCACCACGATCTCCCGGATATCCATAGCCTTTACCCGGGCGGGAATGTCCCGGATCCGGCCTTTTACCGGCACGCCCCGAACACGTCTGCCTTGCTTGGCGTTATCGTCGTCAAAAAAGCATTCGACGTGATATGGACTGTCCCGATTGCTCTGGACCTCCTCCAGCAGCTGCACACCGGCGGTACCGGCGCCTACGATGGCCATGGAGATCCGGTGGGAACCCTGACGGTACTGGAGGTGCTCCCGGCCCACACGGTAGGCAAAGCGAACCAGCAGCATGGCCAGGACCCACAGAGCGGCAATGGCGGTGAGGAGAAGAAATGAGATAACACCTGTGTCTAAAACAAAGCGGGTAATGACCTCATAGGAACAAAAGCCGCAGAAGGCCGCCATTAAAAGCGCGAGGTACTCTCTGCTCTCCGCATAACGCCAAAGACTATCATATGTATGGAAAAGAAATTGGAAAATGACTGTGCAGATGTAGAGAAGGGTCAAATGCGGGATTAAATTGCCCTGTCCCACGGCGTCTGTAAGCGAATAGCGGAGGGAGAATGTGCCTAGCACTAACGCGATCCCGATTAAAATCACAGCGTCAAACGCGAAAAGGAGAAAGTTACGAAGACGATTCATGAAGCCAAAGTCAACCTCTCTGTGTTATGGCACTTTCCGACAAACCATACCATAAATTGTCTGGAAGGAACATCGGTTACCTTTACACGACAATATATCACAATTATTTGACTTTGAAAAGGGGCATTAAAAAATTTCCGAACATTGGCGGATTCAGAGGCATCAGAGATTGTATTTCCTGTCTTTATTCTACTTCTTGTTTCATGGTGAGAAGTAGCGTTGCATAAGCAGGGATTTTTTTAACTGGCTTCCTGCCATTCCCCGATATGCTATGTATAGATTAATTCTGCATTGCATGAGCAGATAGGTAACTGCCCGAAAAAAGGACATACAAAATCCCTCCAAACTCTAAAACAGGTCTGGAGAGTGTCTGTTAAGTCTTTTCGGGCATAGCATAACCGCCCACCAAAACGCTGTTTTTTTATTTGGCAGGCGATTGCATTAAATTATTGATAGCAATAAATTAAATCTTAAATTTCTGGTTTGTTGAAATTGAAAATTTCCAAAACTATTTGTTTTTCTTAGATATAATAGTAATAATGCTCAAGGTATTAGAAATGAGAGCCATAGCCCATATAAATATAACTACAAGAATTTCCTTTGCTTTTTCAACAACTGCTAATCCACTTCCCTCTGGCAAAAGAAACATACTGGTAACCGCAAGCAAAGAAGTTATCCCCATAATGATAAACATAGTATTTTCAAATTTCTTTTCCTTTGCTTCTATCTCTTCCAGTGTATCCACAATGTTATTTTCAGCTGCTTCTTTATAATCTTCTTCATTTAATTTTTCTCCTGTTAGAATTTCATTAATGCTAATTTGGTATATATCACTCAATAGCTTCAAACATTCAATTGGTGGCATATATTTTCCTGTTTCCCATCTGGAAACAGTCTTATTTGTTACACCTACCTTTTCACCTAACTGCTCTTGTGTCATGTTATTTTGCTTTCGGAGTTCCTTTAAAAGTGCACCAATTTTTTGAACATCCATCCATAATACCTCCTTGTTTAATGCATAACATTATATAAAAATTCTATTTCTAAAATCTACCCCACAAATAGCGAAATTCAAGGAAATCAGCATTCACCTATAAATAGAGATAGCTAAAGCTGAATATATTCACTTCAAGAATTACCATATATTTACATCCAGTTGTAAGCAATTTCTCCATTGACAATCTCCATTGCACAAGCCCTTACATTATTCATTCTTCCTACCCATTCTAAAGCGTTTTCTGCTTTTAGCTGGTCGTTTCATAGTCGTTTACCTCCGATATTTTGATAGTTTGTCGTTCAACCCTTTCCCCCCGCCCTTTCCCATTCATGGGAAAGGGCGGCTCTGGAGGATATATCCCCCGCCGCGCTGGGATGGGTGGCACAGCCGGGGCGGGCTGTGCTCAGTAGCAGGCGGCGATGGGGGATATACCACCAGAGCCTCGTCTTCGCAAAGTCCGTTGCGCTCCGTTTCCGCCTGCAGCGAAAACTATGCACACTGGGCAGACGGATAGCGCCCAGCAGATCAGCCCGCTCCGCTAGATACTTCCGGAC
>NZ_CAJULS010000019.1 GCF_910587525.1 uncultured Oscillibacter sp.
TGACTGGAGTTCAGACGTGTGCTCTTCCGATCTTTGAAAATCCTTGGTTATTTGCCGCCCTTGGGAGAGAGGAAGATGGACATCATTCTGCCCTCCAGCTTGGGGACCTTGTCCAGATTGGCTGTCTCGGCACACTGCTCGGCAAACCGCTCCAGCAGCTCTCGGCCGATGCTGGTGTGGGCCATCTCCCGGCCGCGGAAACGGACGGAGACCTTGACGCGATTGCCGTCGGCGATGAACTTCTGCGCGTTCTTAAGCTTTGTGTTGAAATCACCAATGTCGATACCGGGAGACATCCGGATTTCCTTAATCTCCACCACATGCTGGTTCTTTCTGGCCTCTTTTTCCCGCTTGCTCTGCTCAAACCTGAACTTTCCATAGTTCATCAGCTTGCACACCGGCGGAGTGGCCTGCGGCGAGATCTTGACCAGGTCCAGCCCCTGCTCGTCGGCGATCCGCAACGCCTCCGCAGAGGACATGATACCCAGCTGCTCGCCCTGGGAACCGATCAGGCGTACCTCTTTGTCATTGATGGCTTCATTCAGTTCATGCACTTGTTTACTAATGGCCGAAACACCTCCGTTCCAAAAATCACAAAACGCGGATACCAAACCGGCACCCGCGCAACAACAAACTGCCTTCCAGCAGTCTGATTACAGCGTTGTTGACCTCTTTGCCCATTTGGCTGGAGGTGAGGCGGATGCGTCGCCTTCTTTGTTTTGCCTAATTAGTATATCAATGCTCCGGCAGTTTGTCAACAATTTTTTTCCATTGCTGAATATTTTCCGGTCTTCTGGCAAAAATAACGCCTGTACGGTTGAAAAGGGCTCATTCCGTTTTCATCCGCAACCGCATAGCAGAATTCCGAAAGGAGGTGTCCCCTCATGTCTCAGAATAATCAGAACCAGGAGCAGAACCGTCAGAACCAGCAGAATCAGCAGAACCAGGAGCAGAAGCGCAATCAGAAGGAAAACCGGAAGTAACACTTCTCTCTTAAAGAAAAGCGCGGCGGAAATTTCCGCCGCGCTTTTCTATTTTCGGGATGTCCGGCGCTTCTCCATATGGACGGAGCCTCCCTCGTCCGGTTCTCCGCTGCCGTGCATATAGGCGTACCCCAACTTTTTGTAAAACCCGTGGGCCGTGATAGAGGAGCTGAGCTCCACCCGCTCCGCCCGCAGAAAGATCTCGTCTGCCTCCAGGGTCTCCAAGAGCTCTCTGCCCACACCTCTCCCCTGATAACCGGGCAGGACAAAAAGAGTCATAATATAACTCTCCGTCTCACTGCCGTCATAACCGGAGATGGCGCCGCAGCCAACCACAGCCCTGTCCTCACAGCTCACATACATATGAGATTCCTTCGCCCGCTTCAGCACACCGGCCGGGGAATAGAATTCCACCAGCTCCTCTATCTCCTCCGCCGGATAGTCCGGCCCGTTGGTCTCCCGCAGGGCGGCGGCAATCATTCGGGAGGTCTCCTCCGCGTCCTCCGGACAAAATCTCCTGATCAGCATGTTTTCTCCCCCCAATCTTCATTTTACCAATTCTCTTGTCCATTTCCGATAATGGATTCCGTGCTGGTTGTGCGGAAATGGCTGAAAACGTCCGAATTGAAAACAAAGGACCAGTGCGGTTATAATAGGCCCGCTTTTCTTCCTGACAGAAGTTTCCGCCACTTCGCGAGCTCCCTTTGATGTTCTCAGTATCCGAAAGCCAATCAAGCCACTCCTGATAGGATTCATAGAAACTGTGAGCCGTAAAAGCATAGGCACCTTCATTGTCCGTATCAAATACCTGGCCCTTTCACTGGCCTGATACGATGAGTCCGAAATCCCATTGGCATCCGCGGGTTCCAAAAAGAAAAAACATCCGTGCCGCCCATATCGTCATCTTCTCTCTCATAGATGAAATATTTATCAGGCTCTTGTTCATAAGCGGCTTTGGAAAAATCAAAGTTTACCGCTTTCCCCGGCATCATCCGCCGGGGAACAAACGGTTTTTTCAAGCTGCGTTTATATGCTTCCTGAAAAATAGTTATATGCCCCGGTCATAAGGGACTCCTCAAACGGCATGATCCCATAATCAAGCCCAGTTCCTCCGTTGGCGACCTTAGTGATAAATCAGAAATAATCCTCTGGAAGCCTAAAATTATATCTTTCTTCTACCGCACGGACAACCGTCTCATTTATTGGCGGATTTAGCTTGTATTGATGCTTTGATGCGCCAAACAGTTCACATTTTCGATCAATGCGGTGCGCCTGATCCAGTATTCCTACGATTTTTTCATAAAACAGCTCTTCCATTTTTCTTCCCGGCAATTGCAAAAATAGGGATTGATTATCGCTTTATCATACCGAAATCCGATTTTGGGGGGACACCGGATTCTTATCCTCTATACACTCACCGCAAGAGCGGAAAAACCGATTTTCCCCTTAGGACGTTGCTTATGATCCCAAGCGTAATTCCTTTATATGTCAGTCCCGAAAGGGGTTTTGACGGGCTGAAACGGCTGACAAATATTGTTAGCCGTTTTCTCCTATATAAAACATGCTTCACAATTCCCGCCGATAGGCCTCCGCGCCGTCCAGCAGTTCCCCGGCGCTCTCCAGCAGGGTCTCCGTCACCTTGGTGCCGCCGGTGATCCGGGCCAGCTCCGTTTTCCGCTGTTCCCGGTCCAGCAGGACCACCTCTGTATAGGTCCTGCCCTTCCGCTCCCCCTTCTCCACGGAAAAGTGGGTATCCGCCATGGCCGCCAGCTGTGGCAGATGCGTGACGCACAGCACCTGTTTGCGGCGGCTCACCTGGGCCAGCTTCTCCGCTACCTTCTGAGCGGCCCGGCCGGAGACGCCGGTATCCACCTCGTCGAACACCAAGGTCCCGATGGCCTCCTGCTCTGCCAGCACATTTTTCAGCGCCAGCATGATCCGGGCCAGCTCGCCGCCGGAGGCGATCTTGGCGATAGGCCGCAGGTCCTCCCCGGCGTTGGCGGACATCAGGAAGCGGATAACGTCGCATCCGTCCGCGGCGGGTTCTTTCTCCGCAAAGACAATAGAGAGGCGGACCTTTCCCATATCCAGCTCCCGCAGCTCGCTCTGAATACGGGTTTCCAAAATTTTTGCCGCCTCCCGCCGGGCCTTGGTGAGGGCCGCTCCGGCGGCCAGGGTGGCTTTCTCCGCCTTTTTCAGCTTCTGCTCCAAGCGCAGCAGCGTGTCGTCCGCCGTCTCAATGGCATCCAACTCCGCCCGGCACCGGTTCAAATACGCCAGACACTCCTCCACCGTGGCGCCGTACTTCTTTTTCAGGCGGTACAGCTGGTCGGCGCGGCTCTCCACCGCGTCCAGCTCCGCCGGGGAGAAGTCAAATTCCGTCCGCTTGTCCCGGATAATCTCCGCAAGGTCATAGACTTCACAGCGCAGTTCCTCCAGGCGCTTATACAATTCTCCCAGATCATCACTCAGAGTGCGGATCGGAGACAAGGCTTCCTCCGCATCACGGAGCTGGTTTACTGCGCCGGCGCTGTCGTCACCGCCGCTAAGACAGTAGTCCGCCCCAGAGAGGGCGGAGAGATATTTCTCCCCGTTGCGCAAAAGGCTCCGGCGGGCGTTCAGCTCTTCCTCCTCGCCAGGAGCCAGCTCCGCCCTCTCCAGCTCGTCGATCTGGAAACGGAGGCTGTCCACCCGGCGGGCCTTCTCCGCCTCATCCATCCGGAGGGAGCGCATCTGTGACCGCAGGGCCTCTACGGCCCGGTACTCCGCCTGATAGGCAGCCAGCACAGTCTCCGTTTTGCCAAAGCGGTCCAGATAGACGCCATGCTGCTCCTCATCCAACAACTGCTGACCGTCGTGCTGGCCGTGGATATTCAGCAGTTCTCCGCCAATCCGCCGCAGCTGGGCCACCGTAATGGGCCGTCCGTTTGCCCGGCACAGGTTTTTACCGTCCGCCCCGATCTCCCGCTGGAGCAGCAGCATTCCGTCCTCCTCCGGTGCAATACCGTTTTCAACCAGTCCTGGCAAATTCGGAGAAACGCCGGAGAAGGAGGCGCTGACAAAAGCCTTGTTTGCCCCGGTTCGGATCAGCTCCCGGGAAGTTCGGCCCCCCAAGACCGCGCCCATGGCGTCAATGACAATGGACTTGCCCGCGCCAGTCTCACCAGTTAGAGCATTGAAGCCCGGACGGAATTGAATGTCCGCCTCCTCGATCACTGCAATATTCTCAATGTGAAGCACTTCCAGCATAAATTCCCCTCTTAATATCCCGTCTTTCACGGCAAATACTGCCAGGACTCTGGCACCGCCAGCAAAAGCCCGGAGCCAGCGTGCATTGCAGCCGCTCTTCCTCTGTGTCCAGAAAGGCCGCCATCCTCACGGTGCCCTGCCAGAATAGCGTCCAGCCGGCACTGTGTCTCGCTTTTCCTCACAGCATTTCCTTGATTTCCTCGCAGAAGGTCTCGGCGGATTCCGTGTCCCGCATCACCAAAAACGCCGTGTCATCTCCTGCCAGGGAGCCCACCACGTAGGGCAGATCCATATTGTCCAAAGCAGAGCATGCCCCGTTGGCAAGCCCCGGCATGGTCTTGATGACCACGATATTCTGGGCGCAATCAATACTTGTGATGCACTCTCGGAAGATGGTGCGCAGTTTCTCGGCAAAGTTCAGACGGTTGCGGTTGTCGGAGACAGCGTATTTATATACGCCCTGCCCCGCCGGTTGCTTGATGAGGTGCATCTGCTTGATGTCCCGGGAGATGGTAGCCTGGGTGCTGTTGATCCCCCGCTCCTGAAGTCTGGCCAGCAGTTGCTCCTGGGTTTCAATATTTTCCTGAGAAATGATCTCTAAAATCATTGCCTGACGGTTATTTTTCATCATTCAACCCTCCTGGCAGCATTTTTTGGGCAAAAATCTCACAAAAGCTCCGTTCCGACAAACGTACCAGCTTAGTTACATGCCTGCTCCGCCGTACCATGATCTTGTCATCAGCCCGCAGGGCAAAGGGTCTGCTCTCATCCACAAACAGGTAGACCGGTTTTCTGCCGTTGCGCTCCAGCTCCACTGTCAGCGTGTGCTCTGGTGAGAGCACATAGGAGGAAAAACGCATGTTGTGGGTACAGATGGGGGTGATCACCATGGTCTGGGCCTCTGGCTCAACCACTGGCCCGCCGGCTGAGAGAGAATAGGCCGTGGAACCTGTGGGGGTTGCGATGATCACACCGTCTCCGGCGATGTCTGTCAGATGCCGTTCATCGGAGGTGATTTTCAAATGAATCACGTGGGAAATAGGGCCCTCCCGGATGACAGCGTCATTCAGCCCTAGGTTGGTGAAAATCTGCCGGCCCTCCCGAAGGACTGCCACGTCCAGCATCATTCGCTGTTCCACGGCGAAGTCCCAACGCTCCAGCTTCCGTAGGGCGTCCAGCTCCCCGGCCTCCAGCTCTGCCACGAACCCCAGGCCCCCCATGTTAATGCCGAGGACCGGGATCTTATTCAGAGCTACCAGCTTGGCCAGGTGCAGAATCGTGCCATCTCCGCCGAAGGTAATCAGCAGATCCGCCTCCCGCAGCTCCTGAAGCAAAGGCCGTACCTCGTACCCCGCAAACAGCCCCGGACGCTGGTCTTTAAAGGGAGAACATACAACCGTTTGATAATCCATCTCATGAAGGATCTTTTCGGCGGCCCTGGTAACCGTCATGCCTTGGTCCCGGTTGGGATTAGGACACAGGATAATCTTTTTTCTGTTCATTGGCCGCTCCCCTCTCTGTGCTCTTTCAAGGCCTGGTGAGACTCCGCCACCAGTGTTTCCAAGTCAACCTCCACAGGCATCCACGGCCCCTTCTCCAGATAGCCCAGATATTCGATATTTCCCTCCGGCCCCCGAATGGGAGAATAAGTCAGTCCCAGAGCAGCAAAGCCAGAATCCCGGGCGTGCTCCAAAAAGCGCTCCAGTACCTCCCGGTGTACCTTCGGGTCTCTGACCACGCCCTTTTTACCCACCTTCTCCCGTCCAGCCTCAAACTGGGGCTTGATAAGCGAGACCACATGCCCGCCATCTTTCAGAAGGGTGCACAGAGGCGGCAAGATCAGCTTCAGTGAGATAAAGCTCACATCCACGGAGGCAAAATCCAGCGCCTCCGGGATCTGCTCCCGGCCGAGATACCGGGCGTTGGTCCGCTCCAGGCATACCACCCGCTCGTCGCTTCGCAGCTTCCAGGCCAGCTGGCCGTATCCCACATCCACGGCATATACTCTAGCCGCGCCGTTTTGCAGCATACAGTCTGTAAAACCGCCAGTGGAGGCGCCGATATCGCCGCAGACCGCCTCTGTCAGCGTGATGGGAAACGATGCCATGGCCTTCTCCAATTTTAACCCGCCCCGGCTGACATAGGGCAGTGCGTTCCCCCGAATCTCAACCTCCGCGTCGCCGGAAACGGCAGCCCCTGGCTTGTCCACCCTCTGGCCTCCCACAAATACAGAGCCGCTCATAATGACGGCTTGGGCTCTCTGTCGGCTCTCCTGCAATCCACGCTCCACCAGCAGCACATCCAGCCGCATTTTATTGCTCATGACCCACCGCCTCCCATACCGCTGCCGCGATTCCGGCGGCATCCAGCCCAAAGCTGTGCTCCAGCTGAGCCACAGATCCCTCTGGGGCAAAGGTTTTGCCCAGATTTTTCAAAATCAGTTTCCCCGGGGCTTTGCCGTGCTCCGCCAGAATGGCGGCAACCCGCTGGCCTACGCACCCGGCGCCAAAGGCGTCCTCCGGTACCGCCAAAACTTCCCCGCCCTGAAACCAGGGTTCCAGCAGTTCCATATCCAGCGGCGCAATCCGGTTCAATTTCAACACTCTGGCGTCAATTTTCCGTTCCCTGCGCAGCAGCTCTGCCGCTCCCAGAATAGAGTTCACCATGAGGCCATAGGCCAGAAGGGTCACATCGCTCCCTTGCCGGAGGCAGACAACCGGCTCCGCCGAGGTATCCTCCTGAAAATCTCCCTGGCCTCCCCGGGGATAGCGCACTGCCACAGGGCCGCCGATCTCCAGAACAGCCTGCCTCAGCATGGAGCGCATCTCCGCAAAATTGGCGGGACACAGCAGCGTAAAGCCCGGGATCTCAGATAAAAACAGGGTGTCAAAACAGCCCTGGTGTGTCTCGCCGTCAGGGCCTACCAGCCCTGCCCGGTCCACCCCTAGCACCACATGAAGTCTCTGGAGAGCCACGTCGTGGATCAGCATATCATAGCCCCGCTGCAAAAAAGTGGAGTAGACCGCCAGTACAGGGATCATCCCCTGCTTGGCCAGTCCCGCCGCCATGGCCACAGCGTGCCCCTCTGCAATTGCCACATCGAAGAAACGCTCCGGGAACTCGCGGGCAAAGCCGGTGAGGCCGGTGCCATCCGCCATGGCGGCGGTGACAGCACAGACCCGGTCGTTCTCTGCCGCCATGGCGGCAAGGGTATTACCAAACACAGCGGAGAAGTTTTCTCCGCCCGGTTTCTTCAAAAGGCCGGTGGCAGGATCAAAGGGAGATACACCATGGAACTTGCTGGGATCCTTCTCGGCAAAAGAGTACCCCTTCCCCTTGACGGTATGCACGTGGACCAGTACGGGACTGTGGAGCTCCTGGGCCCATTCCAGCACATGACACAGACGGTCCAGGTCATGGCCGTCGATGGGTCCCAGATAGGTGAAGCCCATGTCCTCAAACAGCGTACTGCTGGGCCAAAGGACCCGTTTCAGGGAGGTCTTGACCCTGTGGTTGAACCGGTAGAGCTTACTTTTCTCTGGGTGCTGTCCAAAAAGCTGACGGTAGAATTTTTTGAAATGATAGTAGGCCGGTTTGCTCCGCAACCAGCTCAGGTGCTTGGAAAGAGCACCCACGTTGGGGTCGATGGACATGCCGTTGTCGTTGAGAATTACAATCAGCGGTTCCCCGGAGGCTCCGGCGTCATTGAGCCCCTCATAAGCCAGCCCGCCGGTGAGAGCACCGTCTCCAATCAGAGCTAAGATATTGTAATCTCCATTTTGTAAAGTTCTTGCCCTTGCCATTCCAAGGGCAACGGAAACCGAGTTAGAGGCATGGCCGGCAATAAATGCGTCGTGTCCGCTTTCCCTGGGTTTAGGGAACCCGGAGAGCCCGCCGAACTGCCGCAGAGTGGAGAACAGCTCCCGCCGTCCGGTGAGGGCCTTGTGGACATAGCACTGGTGGCCCACGTCAAACACCAGCCGATCTTCCGTTGTGTCGAACACT
Organism: uncultured Oscillibacter sp.; assembly: GCF_910587525.1. Classification (GTDB taxonomy): domain Bacteria; phylum Bacillota; class Clostridia; order Oscillospirales; family Oscillospiraceae; genus Oscillibacter. The sequence goes on from NZ_CAJULS010000019.1 coordinate 8,238, forward strand.
CGGTGGATCGCCACTGTCAGCTCCACCGCCCCCAGATTAGACGCCAGGTGTCCCCCCGTTTCACAGACGTTCTTCACGAGAAACTCCCTCAGCTCCTGACAGAGCTGGGGGAGCTTCTCGTCCGGCAGTGCTCTGACATCAGCTGGGGAATTGATCGATTCCAACAGCATAGTTTCTCCTCTCACAGGCGGAACAGATTCAGAAAACGTCCAGCCCAATAGACCACCTGTGTACTTTTCTTGATGGCCACGGCCTTGCCCATGGCTTTGCCGCCGATGGTCACGCCGGAGATCAGCGCCGTCACACCGACGGAGATCAGCACAGACCGCAGACTCAGCGCCTGCTGGAGCTGAGTTACGATCACTGCCCCCGTGGCGCCGCTGACAATTCCGCAGATATCCCCCACTACATCATTGCAGACGCTGGAGACCCGCTCCGCATTCCGCAGGAGCATCAACGACTGCTTTGCCCCTTTCTCCTTGTGGGATGCCATGGCGTGAAAGGGCTTTGCGTCCGCCGAGGTCACCGCCACGCCGATGATGTCGAACAGGATGCCGAGGCCGATAAAGACCACCAGCATCAAAAGAGCGGCAGCCACCCCCGCGCCGCTCAGCATCGACTCCGACGCAAGACTCAGCACGGCCGACAGGGCCACCGCCATCAAAAAGACAGTAAACGCCCAGCGGTACTGGGCGGATGGTCCACTCTTTTTCTTTCCTTTTTTCGCCAAAAGATCCTCCCTGCCGCTATCCAGAAACAGCTTACAGACAAATCATATGCTAAGACGGCGGCGGCAAAAAAGGTAAATCTTACGGCTTAGGTACGGGTTGGATTTCCCCGAAGCGCACCCCTCGTTGCCGATTGGGGCGGTTTCCCTTTCAGCACTCCGGCGCGGCGTCGCCTGTCCGCGCTACCCGATTGCCACTTAGTCCGCACTGCAATCCCTTTTCTGCCTCGCTAGAACAGCCTAGGTGTTTTCCACCACAGTCTGTCCGCTTCTTTAGCCTCTTTTGCAGACCGGGTTTCAGGAGGCAATCGTGGATCTCCCGCTCTGGCCGGAGCTGGAACGCCACGTAGATCCCCCATCCACCCGCCCCACGTCAAGGCAGGCTACGGCTGCACACAGCGTTACGGCCCCGAGGGACCGATGCACCGCATTGCAGGTTCACAATCTGCTTCGTACGCGGGCCGGAAATACCACAATGGGAGTACGTCCGCGCACAAGAACAGGTCTCCACAGAAACAGGGGCGGGTTGACCATGCCATTGATCATCGCCCTGAATCCGCAAGCGCATTTTCACGCGCTTCCCCCCAGCACCCACCCAAAACTGGGCGTATCAAGCAGGCACCACGGGTTTCATCGATATGCCCTTCAAAGGATTTTTAGGCCCTTCCTGGGAAACGGCAGATCTGACTAGAATACTGCGCCGCCGCTTAGCGGTATCCAGTATAGCACGTTTCTGATAAATATACAATATATTCCGTATACACAAAGTGTAAATTTTTTTCCAGTCAGAAGGTCCGAACCGCCATGCTGTCGGCCAGGGCCTCCAAAAACTCCGTGGTCCCCGCCCAGTTTCCGGTTTTCAGGGCCGCCTTGGCCTTTTCGGTGTAGTCCAGGACCCGGGCTCCGCAGGCATCCAGACCCAGCAGGGTCACATAGGTGCTCTTTCCGTTGGAGGCGTCAGAACCGATGGGCTTGCCGAATTCCCCGGTATCACCCGTCACGTCCAGCATATCGTCCCGGATCTGGAAGGCCAGACCCAGATTTGCGGCATACTCCCGGGCGGCGTCCATGCAGGACTCCTCCACCGCCCGGCGGCCCATGGAGGCCGCCACGCCCATCATGCAGGCGGCCCGCAGCAATGCCCCTGTCTTCTTGTCGTTGATGGCGGTGAGCTCCGCCTCAGTGTGGGAGTGGCCGTCACCGATGGTATCCCCGTACTGCCCGCCGCACATACCCCGGAAACCGGCGGACTCTGCCAGAATCTCCGCCGCCAGGGCCCTGTACATCTGCCCGCCGTGGCGCCACTCCCCTTTGGCGGAGAGCACTGTCTGAAACGCCGCCGCCTGGAGGGCGTCACCCGCCAGGGTAGCCACGCACTCGCCGAATTTAATGTGGCAGGTAGGCTTGCCCCGGCGCAGGTCGTCGTTGTCCATACAGGGCAGATCGTCGTGAATCAGGGAGTAGGTGTGGAGCATCTCCACGGCGCAGCCAAAGTCCAGGGCCTCCTCCTGCGTCCCCCCTGCCGCCTCACAGAACTTCATGGTGAGGATAGGACGGACGCGCTTGCCCCCGGCCAGGAGGCTGTACCGCATGGCCTCCTCCAGTCCCCCGCCGGGGAAAAACTGCTGCAAGCGGTTCTCCACCATTTGGCGGGCCGCCTCCATCTCCTTCGTAAAATCCATTGTTACTCCTCTCCGTTCTCGAAGGGCAGCTCCATCGGCACGCCATCGGGCCCCTTCATCAGTTTGACCACCTGCTGCTCCGCCTGGTCCAGCTGCTTGGAACAGGCGGCGATCAGCTTCGTCCCCTCTTCAAAGAGGGACAAGGAATCCGCCAGCTGCACATCCCCCTTTTCCAGCGCCGCCACGATCTCCTCCAGCCGCTGGAGCTGCTGTTCAAATGTCACCTTTTTCGCGCTCATCTCTTCCGCTCCTTTTTGTACGATGTGTCCACCGTGCAGAAAAAACCGCCCTCGCCCAGCGTCACCGACACATGGTCCCCGGCGGACACGTCTTGATAGCTCTTCAAAAGCGCTCCGTCCTCCCGCCTGGCCATGGCATAGCCCCGGCCCAGCACTTTCAGCGGGCTCATAGCGTCCAGGGCTGCCGCCAGGGTGGAGAACCGCTCCCGCCTTCGGGATACCAGCGCTCCAGACAGGTCCCCCAGCCGCTGCTGGACGTGGGCCAGCTCCATACGCCGGTCCTGGACATAGGCCAGCTGGTCCGTCATCACCCGGCTGGTGCGCAGAGCATCCAGCCTCTGCCGCAGGGCCTCCAGACGGGCCTCCTGGCTCTGCTCCATCCGCTCCCCCGCTCCCCGGAGCCGCCGCAGCAGCTCTGTCTGGTCCGGCACGGCGATCTCCGCCGCGTTGGAGGGGGTGGAGGCCCGGGCGTCCGCCACAAAATCCGCGATGGTCACATCCGGCTCATGGCCCACGGCAGAGATCACCGGGGTCTCGCAGCCGTAGATGGCCCGGGCCACCCGTTCATCGTTGAAGGCCCACAGGTCCTCCATAGACCCGCCGCCCCGGCCGGTAATGATTACATCGCCAATTTTCCATTTGTCTGCGTACCGGATTGCTCCGGCGATCTCCGGCGGGGCCTCGGCCCCCTGGACCCGGACGGGAAGCAAAATCACCTTTGCCAGCGGATACCGCCGGTTCAGGATGCGGATCATGTCATGGACCGCCGCCCCGGCAGAGGAGGTGACAACGGCGATTTGCTCCGGATAAGGCGGCAGGGGTTTTTTGTGGGCGGGGTCAAAGAGGCCCTCTTCATAGAGGCGGGCCTTTAACTGCTCAAAGGCCACCGCCAGGTCCCCGGCCCCCTCCGGGGTCAGGGAATCGCAGTAGAGCTGGTAGGCCCCATCCCGGGGAAAAACGGAGATCCGCCCAGCGGCGATGACCTTCATACCGTTCTCCGGCCGGAAGCGGAGCTTTGACGCCTGTCCACGGAACATGACGCAGCGCAGAGCGCCCTCCGGGTCCTTCAAGGTGAAGTAGTGGTGTCCGGAGGGATACATCTTATAATTGGAGAGTTCGCCCCGGACATAGAGCTTTTGGAGCAGAGGCTCATTGTCCAGCAGGCATTTGACCAGCTGATTGACCTCGGCCACGCCGAAAATGTGGTGTTCCATTCTTACCTCTTGTCAGTATGTGTGAAGTTCATGGCATGGGACTGGGTCCGCCCACGGGGGCGGGACGAGGGGCCCGCCTCGGGCGGGGACGACGACACGCCATTCCGGCGTGTCTGGGGATGCACCCCCCATTTTCTCTTTTCGCTGCGCCGAAAAGAGAAAACGGGCCGTGCACGGTCCAAAAGAGAAAAGGGCGCTTTGGGTGGTTGCGGAAGTAAACTCCATTCATCGGAACTGCTGGGGAAATTTGCCGCGTGGACGCAAGGACTTTCTCCTCCTCCCGCGCTTCGCGCCTGGCCGGTCCCGTGTAGGATGATCTGTGCCTCGGTAAACGCTCTGTGGGGCCTGGTTCCCCGACCGGACCATTTTTCCAACTCCCTGGCACTCCCGGTAAACACTTTGTAGGGGCGATTATCAATCGCCCGTCCCCGCAAATACCGGATCTCCGGTAAACCGCTCTTCAAAAATCATCTTTTATCGGTGCGGCCCGCCAGATAGTCCAGGCTCACGCCGAAGTGGTCCGCCAGGGCACAGAAGTTGTCAAAACCGGGCTTCTGTTCACCAGCCTCAAACCGCTGATATTGGCGAGGCGTAATTCCAACGGCCTCAGCTACTTTCACCTGTGACTCCTTTCGCTCTTTTCGGAGTTCTTTAATTCTTTCATTTATTTTCATAATTCCACCTTGACAGCGTCTTAATAGACGTAGTATAATTAGTCATCGACTAAATAGGCGTATAAAAGAAAGGAGATATATATGTCTGACTTCATGCTCTGGTTCTACGCCAACTACATTCAACCCCAATTGTATGAAATTCACGAGGGGGAATACAGCGATCACTTTCAAAATATCATGGACAGCCTGCCCGAAGGCCTCCACCACGACCTGCAAAAATGCGAGGAGTTCACGGCCATCCACGCCTTTTTGCTGGGCCTACACACCGGGGCGGGCCTGTCCTCCGCCGCGCGGTAACGCTTCGTCCATACGGAAACAGGCAGAGCCGGACATGGATGCACTCCATGCCCGCTCTGCCCTATTTTCGTTTATTCCGCGATCTCCTGCCGGACAAAGCTCCCTAAAATGCCGTTGATGAACTTCACCGTCTCCGGCGTTTCGTACTTCTTGGCGATCTCCACAGCCTCGTTGATGGCGGCGCCGTTGGGGATGTCCTGCATATACAGGATCTCATACATGGCCACCCGCATAACGGCGGAGGCCACCAGCGGGATGCGGGCGAATTTCCAGCCCTTGGCGTACTTTTCAATATAGCCGTCCAGCTCCGCCCCGTGCTCATCCACACCCTTCACAAGGCGCCGGATATACTCCCCCTGCTTGGGGCCCGGGGGCTCGGCGTAGAGGGCGTCCTCCTCCGCCAGCGCCGCGAAGGCCTCCGCCGTCAGCCGCTCGTCCAGCAGGGCGTCCACGGTCTTGTGGGTGAAGCTCAGCTCATAGGAGAGGTGGATGGCGATCTCCCGCGCGGTATTCCGTACCATACTCTTTGTTCCTCTGTCTTTCTCTCTCTTTCTCAGGTCAGCGTCACGCCGCCCACGTGGATGTTGACCTTCTCCACAGCACAGCCGGTCATGGCCTCCACCGAGGACATGACGGCCTTTTGGGCGTTCTCCGCCACCTCGGGGATGGGGTGGCCGTACTCCACCGTCAGGTACAGATCCAGCGTCAGCGCCGCGCCGGTAGCGTCGATCTTCACACCCTTGGCGCTCTTCTGGGCGTTCTTGCGGTTGTTCATAAGGTCGGTGACGCTGTTGCCCATGGCGGTCATCATGCCGGACACGCCCTCTACCTCCCGCACGGCGCCCACGGCAATGGAGGCGATGACCTCCTCCGAGATGTTGATGCTCCCGTTTTCCTCCGGCAGCGTCATGTATTCCCTGCTCTCGCCCATGGCTTGACTCTCCTTAACTCGTAATGTCAATCGGTATCACGGATAAAACCGATATTTCCGAGTTGTTATTGTACCACATCCCGCAGGAAAATACAACCTCTAATTTGCGGCCATAATCTTGATGCCGCCGGCGCCGTAGCCGGTCTCCGCCATGGCGATGTCCGTGATCTTGGCCACGTCCTCCCCGGTCAGCTCCCCGGAGGCGGTGGAGACCACCACGCTGATGCTGTCCTCCCCCATGAATGCAACGCAGTCGGCGTACCCCTTGGCGGTGACAAGATTTTCAATCTGCGCTTCCTTCAGCGTGAAGGAAGCCAGGACCTGGATGCTCTCCGAGGCCTCGTTGGCCACGGCGGCGTCGGCGTTCTCCTGGGCCGCCGCCTCCTGCAAAAGAGAGATGGCGCTGTCCCGGGCCTGCTGGCGGGTCAGCCGGGCGGAGGCAAAGTAGTCCGAACCGGTGTAAACGCCGGACTCGTCCTCCGGCGAGGCGGCGGGAGTGTCCTCGCCGTCCTCCGTGCCGGAGACCAGCGCCGCCTCTCCCAAAATCTTCGTCCCGGCGTTCTGGGCGTCCTCCACAGCCTCCTGACCGGCGTATTTCCAATTCAGCGCCGCAGCGGCGCACACCAGCACCGCCATGGTCACCACCACCGCGTTTCGTTTCAGTCTTGTACTCATGGGTCGTTTCCTCCTCCAAATAATTACTGCCATTTTGCCACCGTAACGCGGTCTGTGGTGAGGCCGGTCAGCGCCGCCACGGCCTCCGTCACCGCCAGACGCACTTCCGCCCGGTCTCCCCCCTGGCACACCACCAGGGCTCCCCGGTACGTGGGATACGTCTGCCGGACCGTCACCGGCTCCGCTCCGCTTCCCCCTTTGACCAGCACGGTCTCGGAACGTCTGGAGTAGTCCTCCGGCGAGGCTGTGGGTCCGCTGTACTCCAGCTCCATGTCCTGGGCCAGCTGCCGCTCCCCGTCGGACTCCACCGTCAGCAGCACCCGCACCTGCCCCACGCCGCTGACCGTGCTCAGAATATCCTCCAGCTGCGCCTGGAGCTCCGGCGGCTCTGCCTTCTCCTGCCCTATGGGAAGCCCGCCGCCGGAGTTCCGCTCCCCACCGGGCCACAGCAGCAGCCCCGCGCCGATCAGCGCCACCAGGGCCGCGTATTTGTACCTGTCCCATATCTTTCGCACTCCTTCAGCTTTCATTTTCATGCCAAACCTGCCTCTCCCGCGGGATGTCCAGTTCCCGCTCCATATAGGCCGCCAACTCCTCCGCCCGGGGGCCGTGTACCTCTGCCGCCCAGGGGAGGGGCACACCCTCCGCCCCGGCCGCCGTCTCGACCCGGACTGTGACGGAGAGTCCAAGCTGGACGGCTTTGTCCAATATATATGCTTCCGTCCGCGAAGCTATGACCGAAGCCAGCTCCGACTCCCTGTCCTGCTCCAACTCTGCCTGCCGCTCCTGAATGGCCGCGCTGTATGCGTCCAGATCCAGCTCCAGGCGGCTCAGGTCCGTCCGCAGAACCGGCTGGAGCAACGCTGCCAGCAGCGCCAGTCCCCCAGTGAAGGCGGCAATTTTTCGAATACTTCCCTCCGGAATGAGCGTCTGCGCCACCGTCAGCAGCAGTGTCACCGCCACCACCGACGTCAGCCACTCCCGCACCGCGGCGATCATGGCGTCACCGCCGCCACGGAGGACAGCACCGAGATCAGGAGGAGAAAGGCACAGCTGCCCGTCATTCCCAGCACCAGTCCGAAGGCGCCCCCCAGACCGTCAATGAGCTTGCAGAGACTGGGGGCGCCCACCGTGGCCGCCAGGAAGGCCGTGAGCTTGTACAGCAGGTACTGGATACCCAGCTGCAAAAAGGGATGGGCGCAAGCCGCCAGGATTCCCAGCATCCCGAAGACACCGATGGTGTTTTTCAGCATCCCCGCCCCTGCCAGCACGGTCTCCGAGGCCTCGGAAATAATGCTCCCCACCACCGGAATTACGCCGCTGATGGCGGCCTTGGCCACCTTCAGCGCGGCGGCGTCCGCTGAGCCGGAGACCACCCGCACCACAGAGAGATACACGGTGAAGGCCAACAGTACCGTGGTCAGAATCCAGGTGATCACCTTTTTCAACGCCTCCGCCAGGGCGCCCAGCCGGTTTTCCGGCAGCATGGCGGAGGAGGCCAGCGCGCCGGCGTATAAGTACACCAGGGGCATCAGCAGCCGGTCAATGAGGCTGATGAGCAGGTCTGCCAGAAACACTGTGCTCACCTGCTGGACCGTGGCAGACGTCACTGCGCCTGAGGCCGCCGCGGCCGCCGCCAGCGTGGGCAGCAGCACCTTGGAAAAGGTTGACAGCTCCTCAATGGTCTGAGCCCCCAGGCCCATCAGAGAATCAAGGCTCCCCGCCGTCAGCAGCGTCACAGACAGCGCTCCCGCCATGGGGAGAAATACCGTCACCTTTCCGCCGTCCACCCCCTGGTAGAATCCGTCCACAGCGCCGCACAGCACCACCGCCAGCAGTACCAGCGCCGCTCCCCGGATGCGCTGGCGGAGGATGCTTCCCACCTCCTGGCCCATCCACTCCAAGACAGCGCCTATTCCAGAGGAGAGCCCCTCCGGTCCGGAGACGTCCACCTGCTCCAGCAGATCGCCGGCCGTCTCCGGCAGAGCGTCTGTCAGGTCCCGGGGGATCTCCGCCGCCCGGGCTGGAACGGTCAATACCGCCAGGGTCAGGATAAAAAAAATCAATCGTTTCATCGCGTCAGCTCCAACAGCAGTGCCAGCACTGCCCGCAGCAGCGGCAGGGACACCAGCAGGGCACACACCGTCCCTGCCGTCTCCACCGCCGAGGCCAGGGCCGACTCCCCCGCGTCCCGGCAGAGACTGCCGCCGGCCTTCACCACCAGGGCAATACCCGCCGTCTTGTAAAGGGGGATGAACAGGTCCTCCGAGAGGCCGCTGGCGGCCCCCACCTCCCGAAGAAATTCCAGCAGTTCCCCCAAGGCCCCCGCCAGGAACAGCAGCACCGCTGCCACGGCGGCCAGGGCCAGCAGCAGCGCAAGCTCCGGGCTCCCCTTTTTCAGCACCAGCGCCAGCAGCGCCCCCACCACGCAGAGGCCGGTCACCTGAAAGACCTGCTCCATACTCAGAAGTTGAACAGCGTCTTGATCAGATCGAACAAGTCGCTGATCTCCTGTACCATAATCATCAGCACCACCACCAGTCCCGCCAGGGTGGTCATCATGGCCTGTTCTTCCCGGCCGGAGCGCACCAGCAGCTGGTTCAGCACCGCCACCAGAATTCCGATGGCTGCGATCTTAAAAATCAAATCCACATCCATATTGTGCAATCCTCAAATCAGTAAAATCACCAGCAGCGCCGCGCCGGAGAGACACAGTGCCGTGGCCCGTTTGGCCTCCTCTGGCCGCCGGCGGGTCTGTTCCTCCATATCCCGTGCCATGGAATAAATGGCAAGGGAAATCCCCTTACAGATATTCTCCTCATCGCCGTGGAGGCCATCCCCCAGCTCCGCCAGAGCGGCAGCAGAGGGACCGGATAACGGCAGTGCCGCCGCTGTGTGCCGCCAGGCTGTTCCCAAGCTCTCCCCCTGCTGGACGGCGGCGGACACCGTCTGAAAAAACCGCTCCGTCTCCTCTCCGCAGCCCTGAGACAGCCGCTCCAACAGGAGCGGCATGGGCGTTCGGGCCATGCGGATTTCCTCCGCCATCCGCCGCAGGGCCCACAGCAGATCGGACAGCGTGTCCAACTCCCGGCGTCGTTCCGCCGCCTGGAAGTACCGGGCCAGCACGCCGCCGCCCAGAACAAAAAGACTCCCAAGGAGCTTCAGCATGGCAGCTCCTCCACCTGGTAAAACCGCCCTGCCTCCGTTGGCACCACCCGCACCGCAAGACGAAACACCTTGTCCGCCAGAAGCTGGGCATAAAGGGGCTTTTGCTGCAGCTCTTCCACCCCGGCGGCATGGATGGTGGCCAGCAGCCGCACGCCGCAGCCGGCGGCCATGGAAACGGCTTTTAAGTCCTCCTGAAGCGTGATCTCGTCCACTGCGATGATCTGAGGGTTCATGGCCCGCAGGACAATGGGAATCCCCAATGCCTTGGGACAGGCGTCCAACACGTCAGTATGGGGTCCCACGTTCATCTGGGGCTCTCCCCTGTACATCACCGCCACCTCTCCCCGCTCATCGATCAGGGACACCCGTCGGGGACCGTATTCCCCCACGCCCTCCGACAGCCGCCGTACCAGATCCCGCAGAAGCGTGGTCTTGCCTCCTCCCGGTGGAGAGAGAATCAGCGTACTGGCAAAATCTCCGTCCCGAAACAGCCCTGGGGCCACGCTGTCGGCAATTCCGGGCTTCTCCCGGGCAATGCGGACTGCCGCCGAGGAGAGGCTTTTCAGGTTTGTATTGACACCGTCCTTCATCACCGCTGTGCCGCACAAACCGATTCGAAAGCCTCCCCGGACGGAGAGATACCCTTCCCGCAGCGTCTCCGCCGCGGCGTAGCGGGAGAACTCCGTGGCAAGATCGCACAATCCCTCCAGTTCCTCCGGCTCCACATGGACCGACAGGGACATCTCCCCCGTGGGCAGGAGCACGGTCATGGGTTGTCCGGCCCGGAGGCGGAATTCCTCCGCCAGAGCCTTTCGCTCTTCCGCCAGAGCCAAAGCGGCCTTTCGCAGCCGGACGGGCAGGCAGGCCGCCGCATCCTCGTAACGCAGAATATTCAAATCCTTTTGCAAGGAACTTCCCCCCTTTCTGATTGCTATACTCTATGAGAGGTTGTCCCCCGGTATGCCACCTTTCTTCACCGGCCTCAAAAAATTGCCCTCAGAAGGAAAGTGTGCTTGACATTATCCTCCGACTATGCTATTATCACTTTTGGAAAGCAAACTTTCCACCAAGGAGGTGATCCCATTGAAAAACCGGCTGGAGGAGCTGCGGAAGGCCCGGGGACTCCGTCAGGAGGAGCTGGCAGACGCACTGGAGGTCTCCCGCCAGACCATCGGTTCTCTGGAAAACGGGCGGTACAACCCCTCCATTCTGCTGGCGTTCAAGATCGCCCGGTACTTCGGGATGTCCATTGAAGAAATATTCATCTATGAGGAGGAGCAGCTATGAAATGGAGGAAAAAACTGTATATCGCACTGATTGCTATTGGCCTTGGTCTGATTGGAACTGTGTATCTGTTTTTGGACAAAGGAATTTCATCCCGCGGAACCGGTGCGCTGATAGGCATCGCATCAGGGCTAACCGGTATGAGTGTTTCTCAGCTGCTCACCCTGCGGATGGAGGATACCGATCCCTCCCTGCGAAAACGGAATGAGATCGAGCGGAAGGATGAGCGGAATCTGGCTATCCGCCGCCGGGCAAAGGCCTTATCCGGTGATGTGCTGCTATGGGCTGTTATCGGCATGTCGTGGTTGTCCTTCGGTCTGGGGGCGCCGTCCTGGATACTGCTGCTTGCGGCGGCAGTATTCGTGGTAAAGAGCCTGCTGGAGTTGTGTCTGATGGTCCGCTATCAGCGGGAGATGTGAGCAGAAAAGAGGCCGCCCTCTCGGGCGGCCTCTCCGTTTTCAGTTGTTGCAGCAGCTGCAGAAATTCTTGGTATCCTCGTAGTTCTCCGGCATCCGCACGGTGTTGGGCGGGAAGAACTCGCCCACCGGGAAGGAGATATTCCGGAAGATGCAGCAGGGGTCCTCCTTGTCGCTGCCGCAGGAGCACTCTTTGTCGGGCATACAGTAGTCGTACACGGGCACCAGCAGCTGGGAGTCCCGCTCCAGGCGCACGATGGAGAACTGGCCCAAGGTGACATAGATCCGGCGGGAGTCGTCCCCGCTGGAGAGCTCACAGTCGAAGAAGCTGTTGACAAAGGACGGCACCTCACACAGGTCACAGTCGCAGTCCCGCTTGCCGCAGCAGTCCATGACACGGGCATCCAGCACGATGGGATCAACGGCCTCCACCACGGCGATGGGGGCGTTGGCCCGCTTCACCATCTGGGCGTCGGGGCCGCCGGCGCTCATCTGGGAGGAGAAAATCTTGGCGTTCCCCTCGCTGCCGAACAGAATCACCCGCTTGTCAAACACACACAGACCCTCCACGGTAACAGGGGCCGGGCAGCTGAGATATGCCTGCAGGGTCACGGAGTAGAAAAAGCGCATATCCACGGTGTAGAAACCCCGGTTGAAGCTGACGGGCTCCACATCCACATAGGTATAGAGCAGCTTGGCGGAGCCGCCCTTGACGGACAGGGCGCGGTTGATGACATCCACATACTGCATCTTGGGATAAAAGCGCAGGTCCTCAATGCAGTCCTTATCTCGGCAGGAATCGTAAATCTTCCTGGTATGGATGCAAACTGCCTCCCGGATGCCGCCGAGATCCTCTACGGGACCGGGCATAACTTTCTCGGGCATTGCAATACCTCCTAATAAGTAGCTGGTGAAAGAAAATTTCTTTCAATCCAGTGTATGCCACTGGAGCCGGAGGGTGAAAAAAAGACGCGCCCATAGGGCGCGCCTTGGGAGGACCTCTATTCAAATGTTACCTTGCTGGTCTTAGGACTGATGATACAGACATAGCTGTTTCCCTGCCCCAGGGCCAGGAGCCTTCCGTCCTCCAACGTATAGACGAAGGGGCTGTTTCGGTCCGCCTTGCTCCAGTGAATGGGTACGAATGTTCCTCCACAGAAAAAGGTCCCTGTCCCCTCACCGGTAAGGCGCACATTCAGCCGCCCCTCCGTATCCCCCGAGATCACGGAGATGCCGGTCTCCAGTACCAGCAGATTCGTGACAGCCACCTGCTCCCCGGTATCACCGTCCACATACTCTTTGCCATACTGCCCCACCAGGTATTTGCCACTTTCAGCGTCATAGTCAAAGGTTCCGGTTTTATAGGCGGAAAACTGCACCTCCACATGCTCCGCAGAACTGCCGCCCGCCGGGGTCCCATCCGGCACAAAGGCCTGGGGATAGACATACCCCTCCTGGTGCTCTGTACGGAGGCGGCCTGTATCGAGATACGCCTGAATCTTCTCTCCGGATGTCAGCAGACTGTGCTCATAGCCCTTGGTCTTCCGCCGCTCCTGGTCCCGCCAGAATATTTCGGCATCCACGTCACCCCGGACGCCGTCCAGATGGTCCACACCCCAGGCAGGGATATCCCGATAGGCGCCGGGGCTGCCGCCAGCATGGACATACAGAGCATCCAGCCCCAGGGCTAACTCCAGATAGTAAGACCGGGCGGAGCGGACACTGCCCAGGTTCCCAACCCCCTCCAGAGACTGGTACACCCCCAGCATCCGGGTGATGCCGCCCTCGGCGGGCACCTCATAGATAATGTCCGCCCGGGAGACGCCCAGCTGAGGCTGGGCCGCCTTGAGATTGTTGAGCATCACCGCCACAGGACGGTTGTTCTCATACTTCGGCTCCATAGGCTCCCCTGTCAGCGGGTTGGTGCCAGCTGGGACATAGGGTTCGGGCTCCGGTTCAGGTTCATCCATAGACGGAAGTGCCGCCGGGGGAGATGGTTGCGCCGACGGCTCCTTTCCGCAGCCCGCCAGAGCGCAAATCATCCATATGGCCAAAAACAGGGCCAGGGCCCGTCTTCTCATAAATAATCGCCGCCTTTCCTGTGCTGCTCCAATCATACCAACCGCCGTCCAAGCCGTCAAGGCAAATTTCTACAAATTTCGGGGATTTCGCTCTATACAATCGGAGTGGAAATGCGGTATACTGGAGAGCAGGAAATCAGAACGCAACGGAGGTGCTGCCATGGCCGGTTTTATTCATGACAAGCTGGAAATCAAATTTTTGATTCTCTACATCACCGCCAGAGTCATTGAACCCGTCCCCTTTGATATGGTTCTGGATCTGGCCATGTGCGATGAGGGCGTCGACTATTTTGACTTCTCCGAGTGTCTGCGGGACCTTGTAAAAACAGCACACTTGACAGTTTCTGACGACGGCATGTACGCTATTACAGAAAAAGGAATGCGGAACAGCCAGATCTGTGAATCCAGCCTCCCCTACTCTGTCCGGCTGCGGTGTGACAAGAACATCAGTGAGTGTAACCGGAAACTCCGCCGCAGAAGCCAGGTACGCGCTTCCTATGAAAAGCGCACCAACGGAACCTACACTGTGCGCCTTTCTCTGAACGATGATATGGGCAGCCTGATGGACCTGAAATTGATGATAGTTCGAGAGGATATGGCAGGCATTCTGGCGGAACGGTTCCGCCAAGCTCCAGAGCGAACCTACAGCGAGATCATGAATGTTCTATTGGCAGAGGATCCGTCTGACCAAAGTGAAAAGTGACAGAAAGTCAAAACCTCCGGCTAAAGTGAAATGGTAAAAAGATAGTAGACACGCTCTCTTGTGTCTACTATCTTTTTACCATTTCAGTTATACAGGTGGTTTTTGATCTATGCCCGCTCCTCCAGATGCCCGCTGTACCGGGAGCGAAAGTCCACAAAAGTCCCTTCATCGAGGGCCTGCCGGATACGGGTCATCAGCTCGTTATAAAAATATAGGTTATGGAGCACTGCCAGCCGCAGGGCCAGCACCTCATCCGCCTTGAACAGATGCCGCAGGTATGCCCGAGAAAACCGCCGGCACACGGGACAGCCGCAGCTCTCACTGATGGGCCTGTCATCCGCGGCGTATTTTTCATTCAGGATATTAACGGTGCCCTCCCAGGTGAAGAGCTTGCCGTGGCGGCCATTGCGGGATGGCATAACGCAGTCAAAAAAGTCCACACCCCGGCTGACACCCTCAATAATATTGCTGGGAGTACCCACCCCCATGAGGTAGCGGGGCTTTTCCTTCGGCATGTGAGGCTCCACTACATCGATCATCTCATACATGACCTCTGCCGGCTCCCCCACTGCAAGCCCCCCGATGGCAAAGCCGTCACAGTCGATTTTTGCAATCTCCCGCATGTGCCAGGCCCGTAAATCCGCGAAGGTAGCGCCCTGGTTGATGCCAAAGAGCATCTGGCCGGGGTTCACCGTGTCCGGCAGGCTGTTGAGACGGTCGTGCTCGGCCTTGCACCGCTCCAGCCAGCGGAAGGTCCGCTCACAGCTCAGCTTGGCGTAGTCGTACTGTGCCGGGTTCTCCACGCACTCGTCAAAGGCCATGGCGATGTCGCTGCCCAGGTTGGACTGGATGCGCATGG
>NZ_CAJULS010000020.1 GCF_910587525.1 uncultured Oscillibacter sp.
TTTGCAGCTCATTTGCGGAAAAGCCTTTCTTTCTGCGGCCCGCTTTCTGCTTCATGGGCAGGCCGTCTACCGTCCCGCCCAGCCAATTTCTCCAGACACAATCTGTCGTTATCGTGTGTTCGGACATCTTCTTTCCCTCCAAAAAATGCGTCTCACCGTGAGCAATGTCATTAAGTTAACCAATAAATTCCAAAAGAAAGAAAAAAGCCCTTGACAAAGGCAAAAAAATGTGCGGCAAGGCCCTGAAAACGAGATTGATTTTCAGGGGGCGGGCACATGAAATACACAGCTGAAGGGTTGAGGGATACACTGTTGTCCATGATCGAGGAAATGGGGAATCACCCGGAGCGGTACGCTAAAAATCCAGGCAAAGATTTTACCCGGCGGCGTTCGCTGACGCTGCCCGCGCTGATGAAACTCATCCTGACCATGGACGAAAAAAGCGTCTGGAAGGGACTGCTCGGATATTTTGGGAATGAGATCGACACTCCGTCGGCAGGCGCCTTTGTCCAGCAGCGGAAAAAGCTGCTGCCTCGTGCATTTTTTGAGTTGTTCCACCGTTTCACCGATGCTCTGGATGCGCCAAAGAGATTTCGGGGTTACCGGCTGCTGGCCGCAGACGGCACTTCCCTGAAATCCACGTCATATCCCGAGGACGCAGACGCCTACCGGCCGGGCACAGAGCGGCAGCACGGCTGGAATCTGTACCACATCAACGCGCTCTATGATCTGGAGAACGGCATCTATACCGACGCCCTGGTGCAGAAGGAGCACACCAAAAACGAAGACGCAGCCTTGTGTGAAATGGCGGGGCGGTCCGCCATTCCGGAGCCTGTGATCCTGCTGGCGGACCGGGGGTATGAGGCGTACAACAGCTTTGCCCGTCTGGAGCAAAGGGGCTGGAAGTATCTGATTCGCCTCAAGGACCGGAACAGAACCTATGCTTACGGGATCACGCTGCCCGATCAGCCAGAATTTGACCTCCCGGTGCGTGTTACGCTGGGACGACTGACCGTGCGGCAGCTGGAGCGGCGGGGCATCCCTGTCCCGGAGGCCTACTGCCGCCTTCCAAATCAGGTCCCATTTGATGATTTGGAACCCGGCAGCGCCGGTTTTTATCTGTTTTCCGCCAGAATTGTTCGCTTGCTGCTGCATGACGGAAGTACGGAGACCCTCATCACAAACCTGGATCCGGATCAATTCCCGCCCGATGTGCTGCGCAGCCTTTACGCCAGACGATGGGGCATTGAAACCTCCTTCCGGCAGCTGAAATATACCGTGGGCATGGTCCATCTGCACTCCAAGAGGCCAGAGCTGATCCTTCAGGAGATCATGTCCGCCTTCATCATTTTTAACTTTGCCCAGGCCGCCGCCTGGGGTGTAGACACGACCCGAGGCAAGTCCAAATACAAACGCCGCGTCAATTTCTCCGATGCGGTTTACTTCTGTTGCCAAGTCCTCCGGGGCGTGGCCTTTGACGTGATCCGCTTCTTGGAGCGTAATCTCCTGCCCTGCCGCCCAGACCGCAGCTATCCCAGACCCGTGGTTGCCGGCAACCGCATTTCTCCTGTGTATGTCCCCGCGCGTTGACGCCCCTGCCTGCCTCGCCACTATCTTTTTGGTAACTTCTGGTTAACTTAATGGCATTGGTCAAATTGACAGTCGCCCCGCTATTCCGGCTACTTGCATAAATCGCAGACAGAAGGGGATTTATTTTCCGCCCATTTAGGGCATCCGGCTCTTACGACAAGAAGAAAAAATTGGTTCCGGAGTTTTTGGTAAAGCATTTGGGCGAAAAACGCATTTTGAAAGACAAATATCATGGCTACAATAAGCAATAGCAAATATCGACCCGTGGCCCAAATTTTGCTTTCTCTCATTTCTCCCCCCTGGTCTGCTATTTGTTGGGAAGTGCCTTCCCCAAAACCTGCTGACGGTTCTCCGCGCCTGTATTATGACGCAGCCGCGCCACAAAAATCCGTCAGTCTTGCCTGTTGCGTTCTCGCCTGACCGGACAGAAAAGGGGAGGCCGTCTCTGTAATCGCCGCAAAGCGGCACACCTGCCGGAACAGTACACCCGCGACCTGGCTGTACTGATCCATCGGGTCTGAAATTGAATATCAAGCCCCAGCTTCTACCCAAGCCCGGAGATTGCATTTTTGCAAGTTCTCCGGCTTTTTTTGCCGACCCGTATTTCTGCCGCTGAAGAGATGCAGCGCCTCCCTATGCGAACCACCCGCCGGCACGGTCCGAGATCAACGCGATCACAGGCCCCAGGCAGAAACCGGTAAGCACCGTCGTCAGCCCCACCGTAGAACCCAGGAAAAAGCCCACGGACAGAACGGAGATGTCCCAGGCCATCCGGACCCGGCGGCAGCTCCATCGCTTTGTGCGGGCGGCAATCAGCTGGGGAACGGCGTCATAGGGAGCCACGCCCAGGTCCGCCACCATATAAAAGGCCGCGGCGATTAAAAAGCCGGCCATGCTCAGCAGAAACATCACAATCCTGACCGTCATAGGCAGGCCCTCCGCCGGGATCGCCGGCTGTATGAGCCCCATACAGAAATCCGCGATATAGCCCACGCCCACCATGTTGCCAATGGTTCCGATCCCAATGCGGGAAAGGTCATACCGGAGGACCGGAAGGAACAGCAGCAGGTTGAACACCAGCTGGCAGGTCCCAAAGGACACACCGGTACGGGCGGATACCCCCAGGGTAAAGGTGGAACAGGGATCTGTTCCGAAGCCCACCGCCTTGAAGACCGCCACACAGACGCCAATCACGACCAGGCTGAGCGTCAGAGCCAGCAGCCTGCGGCCCATGCGGGGCCGGACAAACTGCCCGGCAAGCTCTCGAATCTTTGCGGACATATCTCTCACTCCTGCGTAAAATCTCAATCCAAGCCGGAAGCCGGCGGGGCCGTAGTCACGGCCGCAGCAGCGCCACCGCCACGTCGTTGACATTGGTGCCCGTGGGACCGGTGAAGATCAGTCCGTCCACCGCCTGCAGGGCGTGGTAGGCGTCATTGTCCGCCAGCACCTTGTACACCTCCAGCCCCTTTTCTTCCAGGGCGGACAGAGTATCCCCGTCCACATAGCCGCCGGCGGCGTCCGTGGGACCGTCGGTCCCATCGCTGCCCACAGAGAACAACGCCCCGTGGGAGATTCCGCTGATACCGGGCGATGCCGCCAGGGCCAGCTCTTGGTTCCGGCCGCCCAGCCCCCTGCCGGTCAGATGGACCACCGTCTCTCCTCCGGCAATGAAGGCAAGGCGCCGCCCCTCTTCGGCGTGTGTCCTGAGGATACTGGCCAGGAAGCTCCCCGCCTCCCGGGCTTCACAGCAGAGGCGGTCTGTCAGCAGCACCGGCTCATAGCCCAGCTCCCGGCACTGCTCTGCCGCCGCCGCGCACAGCTCCCGGACACTGCCGGTGATCTCGGTGCGCACATTGTCCAGTTTCTTTGGCGTCTCCTCTCTCAGCAGAAGCCGGGCCTCCGGCGTCAAACGCAGACCGTATTTCTCCGCTGCGGCCTCCGCCTGGGCACAGGTAGAGAAATCCGGATAGGCGGGTCCGCTGGCAATCATATCCAGCGGATCGCCCAGGATATCGCTGAGGACGATACTGAATATCCGGGCCGGGGCACAGAGCCGGGCAAACCGCCCGCCTTTGACCTGGCTCAGCCGCTTGCGGACCGTATTGATCTCCACAATGTCCGCGCCACAGGCCAGCAGCTGCTGTGTGATGTCCCGCAGCTCCCCACCGGAGACGCGGGGCCTTTCAAAGAGGGCACTGCCGCCGCCGGAGAGCAGGAACACCACGGTGTCCTTCTCCCCCAGTCCCCGCACCAGCTCCAGCGCCCTGCCGGTGGCTGCGAAGCTGTTTTCATCCGGCACGGGATGCCCGCCCTCACAGCAGGCAACGCCGGGGATATCGCCCTTCACATGGCCGTATTTGGTAATCACGATGCCGCCGTCCACACGGCCCAGGGCGTCCACTGCCGCCCGGGCCATCTGCCACGCAGCTTTTCCGGCGGCCACCAGCACCGTCCTCCCGCCCCGGGAGTCGTAATTCTCCAGCGCCCGGCGCACCGCCGCATCCGGCTGGACGGCCCTCAGACTTGCCTGGATGATCTGTTCCGCGTCCTTCCGCAGGGTCTCGTTCATCTCCCGCTCCCCCTCTCCATCACAAAGGCTGGCCCGCCGGGATTGCGGACGGCGGACCAGCCGTTATTTTCAAAATATCCCCCAGCCTCCGGACCGGCTGTACGCTCACAGCAGCCGGCACATGGCCCAGACCGCGTTGTGATCGGACAGCTCCGCACCGGTAAAAGCGGCCAGGGCCGAGCCGGGGCGGGCATAGGTGAGATCCTCCCGGGCAGTGGAGACCATGCGGCTCTCCCCTGCCGAGGCGCCTTTCAGGAGAATCCAATCCAAACGCAGGGGCAGGAAGTCCCCTCCCGGCAGGGGCTTGCGCCGGGTCATCTTCGGCTCCCCGGGCACAATCTCATAGCCTGCCTCCGCCGCCATGGGCAGCAATTCCTCAAACTGGAACACGTCCTCCAGGCACCGGCGGCGCAGCTCCGGGCTTCCGGCGATGTCCCCGATATCCTCCTTGTCCCGGCCGTCAAAGGTGTTGGTATTCAGGTCGCCTCCCAGAATCACTGGCATATCCGGCAGCTCCCGCTCCACCGCCTCCAGGATGGTCTCCATCTGGCGCCGGCGGCCCTCGCCGTGGGTGCGGTTCTCCAGGTGGATGGACACGGCCCCCAGAGGCCGCCCGCCCACGTCCAGCTCCGCGAACACCGCCAGGCGGCCCCCGATGCGCCTCTGCCGGTCAAAGTACCAGTTGTACTGCTCCGGCAGGCGGATCACACCCGCCCGGCGGATAGGCCAGCGGGAAAACACGGCGTTGCCGTGGAAGCCCTTCTCGTTCTCGTCATCCACCAGCTCGATGAACTCCAGCCCCCAGGCGTAGTTCAGGTTATAGGCCTGCGCCAGCTCCCGGGCGGTGTTTTTGTTGCCGGACCGGGCGCATCCGTCGTCCAGCTCGTTGGCCAGGATCAGGTCGAATGGCCGGATGTTTGGACAGTCCCGCAGGAAATCCTGAATTTCCTTCAGGTGGACTCCCCGCTCCATATTGAACATCAGCGCCCCCAGCGTCTCCGGAACCGCTTCCAGCGGCTCCGCAAAGTTGCCTGTCTCTGCCTCCCCGAACTGGGATATCTGTGCCATGACCTCTGCCTGGGACCGGGTATCCAGCAGCGCCCCCAATGCCTTACGCTCTTCCAATGGAATTCCTCGCATGGCGTTCACGCTCCTTGTTTTTGATAGACAATAAGATATCACAGCGAACCATCCCCGTCAATGAACAGAGGATTTTTCTCCCATCCTCCGCCGCAGATTCCCGCTTTTGTGATATTGACACAACGCCGGAAGTCTATTAAAATGAAAATGATTATGCATAGAGCCACGTCCCTATTCAGGGACCCTGGCTTTTTGGGGAGGATCATCATGTATCACTGTCATTTGCACTTCTATTGTCTGAGCCATCGGCAGGAACTGCCGGACGCGGTCAGGGCGATTCCTCCACTGGAGCATTTTACACACACAGTTTCACAGAGCAGCCAGCCGGACAAAGCCTTGGCCGCCCAGGCGGACGTGATCCTGGCCGACCTGCGGGAGCTGGACGGGCCAGAGGCCGCGGCGCTGCTGGCCTCCGAAAAAAAGGCGGAGGCTGCGCTGATCCTTCTGACAGAGCAGGCGCAGATCCATGCCCTTGAGCCCTGTCTGGACACAGCCGCCGACCTCTGGATTCTGCCCATGTCCAGCGGAGAGCTGAGCTTCCGCCTCCGGCGGCTCCAGACACTGGTGAAGGACCGCGCCGACGCCTGGCAGATCAACCATTTCCTGGAGGCCACCATTAACAGCACTCCCAACCTGATCTGGTACAAAGATAAAAACGGCATCCATGAGAAGGTGAACGACAGCTTCTGCGAAACCGTGGGCAAGACCAAGGAGCAGGTGCAGGGCCGGGGCCATGCCTATATCTGGGACGTGGAGCAGGACGACCCCGCCTGCATCGAGTCGGAGCGGATCGTCATGGAGAACCGGGAGACCTGCGTGTCCGAGGAGACCGTTCAGACCGGCGGCGGCACCCGGCTGCTGACCACCTATAAATCTCCCCTGTACGATATGGACGGCAGCGTCATGGGCACTGTAGGCATCGCCATTGATGTTACCCAGGAACGGTCCTATGAGCAGGAGCTGATTGCCAAGACCCAGACCCTGGAGACCCTCTTCACCACTATGGACTGCGGCATCATGTGCCACAGTCTGGACGGCTCCCGCATCCTCAGCGTCAACCGGGCCGCACTGGAGATTCTGGGATACTCCTCCGAGGCGGAGCTGGCGGCGGACGGATTCGACATGGTCGCCGCCTCCGTTCTGGATGAGGACAAGCCGAAGCTGCGGGAGGCCATCCTCTCCCTGCACCGGGAGGGCGACAGCGTCAATGTGGAGTACCAGGTCCGGCACACCAACGGCACCCTTCGCCACGTCATGGGCAACATCAAGCTGATTCGGAAGGGCGGCGACCTGTTCTATCAGCGCTTCCTGCTGGACTGCACCGCCCAGAAACAGCGGGAGCGGGAGGTCCGGATGGAGACCGAGCGGCGGCACAGAAGCTTGGTCCAGGCATTGGCCTCCGACTACAATCTGGTATGCTTTTTCGACCTGAACACCGGACTGGGCGAGCCCATCCGAACCCACGCCTGCCCTTTCCATATTCTGGACTCCCTTTTTGACGGCAAGCATCCCATTGAGCACAGCATGGAGCGCTACATACAGACCTGTGTCTATGAGGACGACCAGGAAATGCTGCGGCAGGCTGTCTCCATTGAATCCCTGCGGGAGGAGCTGGACGAACGCAGCACCTTCTATCTTAATTACCGCACCCTCTGCGGCGGAGAGACGCGCTACTTCCAGATGAAGGCCGTCCGCACCGGGGATTGGGACAGCAGCCACGGCGTGGTGCTGGGTTTCCGCAGTGTGGATGAGGAAACCCGGTCCGAAATGGAGAAAAAAGCCCTGCTGGAAGATGCCCTCGCCCAAGCCAACCGGGCCAGCAAGGCCAAGAGCACCTTCCTCTCCAACATGTCCCACGACATCCGCACACCTATGAACGCCATCATCGGCTTTACCGCTCTGGCCACCACCCACATCGACCAGAAGGAGCAGGTGGCGGGATATCTCAAGAAGATCATGACCTCCGGCAACCACCTGCTGAGCCTGATCAACGACGTGCTGGACATGAGCCGTATCGAGAGCGGCAAAATTTTCCTGGAGGAGAAGCCCTGCAGCCTGCCGGACATCCTCCACGGCCTGCGCAACATCGTCCAGGCGGATGTCCACGCCAAGCAGCTGGAGCTGTATATGGACGCGGTAGACGTGAAAAACGAGGGCATCTACTGTGACAGGCTGCGGCTGAATCAGGTCCTTTTAAACCTGCTGGGCAACTCCATCAAATACACACCCGCCGGCGGAGTGGTCAGCGTCCGGGTTATTGAAATGCCCGGAGCTCCGGCGGGCTGGGCCAAATACGAGTTCCGCGTCAAGGATACGGGCATCGGCATGAGCGAGGAGTTCGTCTCCCGTATCTTTGAACCCTTTGAGCGGGAGCGAAATTCCACCACCAGCGGCATCCAGGGCACCGGCCTGGGCATGGCCATCACCAAAAACATCGTGGATATGATGAACGGCGCTATTGACGTACAGAGCCGTCAGGGCGCAGGCACCGAATTTACCGTCACCATCTCCTTCCGCCTGTGCTCCGACGCGGCAGTTCCCCAGACCATTTCGGAACTGAAGAACAGCCGGGCCCTGGTAGTGGACGACGATTTCAACACCTGCGACAGCGTCTCCAGTATGCTCCAGCAGATCGGGATGCGGGCGGAGTGGACTCTCTCCGGCAAGGAGGCTGTACTGCGGACCCGTCAGGCCGTGATGCGAAACGACCAATACTATGTATACATCATTGACTGGCTGCTGCCGGACATGAACGGCGTAGAGGTGGCCCGGCGGGTCCGAAAGGAGTGCGGCGAGGATGTTCCCATCATCGTCCTCACCGCCTACGACTGGTCCGATATCGAAGACGAGGCCCGGGAAGCCGGTATCACCGCCTTTTGCAGCAAGCCGCTGTTCCTCTCTGAACTGCGCAGCTGCCTGCTCTCCGTGGTAGGTACAGAGGAAATATCCCTGCCTGAAACGGAGGAGAAGCCCGCAGTCCGCACAGGGTGTATCCTGCTGGCGGAGGATAATGAGCTGAACCAGGAGATTGCCCAGGCCATTCTGGAAGAGGTCGGTTTCTCTGTGGAAATCGCCGGAAACGGGCAGACCGCTGTGGAGATGTTGCGCACGTCCCAGCCCGGCCATTACCAGCTGGTACTGATGGATGTCCAGATGCCGGTGATGAACGGCTATGATGCCACCCAGGCCATCCGAAAACTGGAAAATCCGGATCTGGCCGCCATCCCCATCCTGGCCATGACCGCCAACGCCTTTGAGGAGGATAAACAGGAGGCCCTCCGGTCCGGGATGAACGGGCACATCGCAAAGCCCATTGATATTGATGAGCTGATGAAGGCCCTGGACACCGTACTGCAGTAACTGACATCAAACGCCCCCGCGCCGCTTGTGCGGCGCGGGGGCGCTATTTATAGTCAGCACACTTGAAAAGAATCAGAATGATTCTTTTCAACCTGGCGGCAGTAAAACTGCCGCCAGAGCCCGTATAAGCGGGCGTGTGTTTGATTCATAGTTGAGGCACACGGGCAATGCCCGTCCAGCAGGGCTTCGCCCCGCTGGTTGAAAATCCGCAATTTGCGGATTTTCAAGTGCTTCAACTATATGTTCCGCTCATCCGGCGGGCCACAGGATATCCTGAGCCACCGGCGTATAGAAAAGGCGGACAATCTCTTCTCTCTGCCGGGTCTGGCCCAGAATCCACATCAGCTTCGCCACCACTGCCTCGGTGGTCATGTCGTAGGCCTCCAGCACACCCAGGTCATTTTTCAGGGCATGACCCACATGGTATACCCCCAGGTCGCTGCCCTCGTTCTCCACCTGGGTGGTGAGGACCACGGTCCTCCCCGCCGCCATGGCATCCCGGACGCAGTCGTACAGGCCGCTGTCCTCCGGCAGACCGCCCACACCGAAGCTCTCAATAATCAGCGCGTCATTCCGCTCCAGAAGGTAGTCCGCCAGTCCCCGGTCCACACCGGGAACCAGCTTCAAAAGCGCTACCTTCGTATCCAGCCGGTCAAAAAACACCGGCGCTTCTCTACACGCCTGCCGGATATAGCGCAGCAGCACGCCGTCCCGCAGAACACCCAAGTCGGGGTAATTGATGCTGGAGAAGGCCTGAAAGCTCTTGGACCGGGTCTTTTTCGCCCGGGTGCCCAGAATCACCCGGTTATTGAATACGATGGAAACTCCCGGCAGATCCTCCGCCGCGCAGCGGAATGCGTCCATCAAGTTGACCTTGGAGTCCGTGGAGTCAAAGCCGATGGGCTTCTGGGCCCCGGTGAGGACGATGGGCTTGGGACTGCCCTGGATGAGATAGCTGAGAGCCGCCGCCGTATAGGCCATGGTATCCGTGCCGTGGGTGATGACAAAGCCGTCGTACTCCCCATAATGGGTCCGGACGCACCGGGCCATCATCTGCCAGTGGCCGGGGGTGATGTTGGTGCTGTCCAGATTCAAAAGCTGGATGCACTCCACGCCGCAGATGCCGGAGATAGCCGGGACCTGGGATAGGAGCTGCTCCGTGGTCAGCTCCGGCGTCAGTCCCCCCTCCGTCATCTCCGAGGCGATGGTGCCGCCGGTGCCGATAAGCAAAATCTTCTTCATACGCCTCACCCCAGATCCCGGTGGTCCAGCGCCGCCAGGCCGAAACGGGCCGCCTGATCGATGATCTCGCGCTCCGCCTCGCTCTGCGCCTGCCGCTGCCGCAGCTCCCGGAGGAACAGCCCCCGCAGGGAGTCCTCCTCCGCCCGGGCCCAGATGTCCTCCTTCATATGGGTGCGGTCTCGAATCTCCAGTGCGTAGAACCGGTCCGCCAGAGCCTCCTGAAGGCCCCGGACATCTGCGCCGCCCTCGCCGGTCTCCCCGGTCAGTATAACGCGGTACAAATGCCGTGCAGTGTCCTCCGGCAGGGCCGCCTCCACGGCGGAGCGGGGGGAACAGCCCGTCACGTCCACCTCTAAGATCTCATAACGCCGCTGGGCAAAAGGAACAAACTCCAGTGAGATCCGGCCGTTTTCTCCGATAGTCCCCTGATAGAGCCCCTTTTCCCCCAGCTCGTCAAAGCCCCGCCCCTCGATACAGCCCGGCCAGGCACAGAGAGTCTTTCCAAACCACAGGGGCTCCGTTCGCTTATGGATATGCCCCAGGGCCAGGTAATGGAGGCCGCTGGCGGCGATCTCCTCTTTTTCAATGGGGCCGTACCGGGCCTCCGGCGGGTCGATCTCCCCGTGGAGCACTCCGATGTGGACCCGTCCGTCCTCCGGGGCTCTGAACCCCGCCAGAAAGCTCTCCGCCTGCTCAGGGGCGGTGAAGGCTGCACCGTGAACCGTCAAATTCCACTCCGGCAGGTCCACAGCAGCGAGGCAGCCCTCCCGAAACACATACACATTCTCCGGCCAGCCGATCCTCATCCAGGGACTGCCGGGGCCTGCCCAGTCGTGGTTCCCCGGGGCGATAAACACCTTTGCCTCCATCTGCCCCAGGGCCTCCGCCAACTGCTCCCCTGTCTCCCGGAAGGCGCTAGCGCTGTCAAACAGGTCACCTGCCAGCAGTACCAAATCAATGCCGTTTTGGTTTACATAATTTGCAAGCCGAAACCCCAGCTCCCGGCTCTCCCGGCGGCGGCCGGCCGCCTGGCGGGCCGTCAGCGCTCCAAAGGCGCTGTCCATGTGAAAATCCGCTCCGTGGATGAATTTCAGCATAACCCTGCCTCCCGCCAAATCACGCGGCGGATAATCCGCGTTACATTTCTTTTTAGCCGCTTCCCTTTCAAAAACATCACTCCCAGGCTTTGCAGACGTCTACCCACTCCATAAAATTGGAGGAATACTGCTCCAGCTCCCCGCAGGTCAGCTCGATGGCGCTGTTGCTGCTGCCGGCAGCGGGATAGACTGTCTCAAACCGTTTCAAAGACACGTCCAAATAGACATTCACGTCCTCCGGCAGGGCAAAGGGGCACACCCCGCCCACATCGTGGCCGATAAGGTCGTGGGCCTCCTCGTGGGTCAGCATCTTGGCCTTTGTGTGAAACTGGGCCTTGTACTTGCCGTTGTCCACCTTGGCGTCTCCCGCCGCCACAACGATGATGGGACTATCCTCCACCTTAAAGCTGAGGCTCTTGGCGATGCGGGCGCCCTCTACGCCCACGGCCGCCGCCGCCAGCTCCACCGTGGCAGAGGAGACGTCGAACTCCCGGATGCGGTCCGCGATGCCCCGCTCCTTAAAATAGGCTCTTACCTTTTGAATCGACATGACAGGTTTCCTCTCTTTATTTCAAAATATCACGCGCTTTACCGGATATCCACCCGCTCCACAGCAATGCAGAGACCGGTGCTGCTGTCCAAAGTAAAAACCGCCCCCTGCATCTTGCAGGGGCCCTCCGGCTGGCGGTACCGCCCCGGCAGGCCGCCCAGAAAGCTCTCCACCGACTGCCAGGGCTCGATGCCCAGCACGGACTCCACCGGCCCCGTCATCCCCAGGTCCGTCAAGTATCCGGTGCCCTTGGGATAAATCCGCTCGTCGGCGGTAGGAACGTGGGTGTGGGTCCCCCACAGGGCGGAGACCCGCCCGTCCAGATAGTACCCCATAGCCAGCTTCTCACTGGTAGCCTCGGCGTGAAAATCCACCAGAGTGAACGCCGCCTCCCCTTCTTTCAGGAGCTTGTCCGCCGTGGTAAATGGATTCTCCGCCCCCCAGGCCAGATCACAGCGGCCGATGAGGTTTATCACCCGCACCCGGACGGCCCCCAGATCAAATATCTCACAGCCGTGCCCCGGCGACCGCCCGGTGTAGTTGGCGGGCCGCAGCAGCCAGGGGGCGTCCTCCAGAAAATTTTTGATCTGCATCTTGCCAAAGGAGTGGTTACCCAGCGTCACCGCATCGGCTCCGGCATCATGGATGCGCTCCGCCTGTTCTGGCGTCAGGCCCACACCGGCGGCATTCTCGCCGTTGACCACAGTGAAATGAATCTGTTTGAACTTTTGCAGGGCCCGCAGGTTCTTCTCCAAATGCCGCAGTCCCGGCTCTCCCACCACATCGCCGATGGCCAGAATGTGATACTGCATATGCCTTCCTCCGCTGTTGAAATTATCTCACGGGGTAGTATATCAGAAAAGCCTCTGTTTGGAAAGGCTTGATTTAGATTCCCTCCGGAAATTGAGTGTTGTTTTTTCATAATTTTTCCATTATAATAGTAGTATTGCTAATAAACACTATAAATATTTGTCCCAAAAGCTGCTGCTCCCCAAAACGGCAGCAGAGCTCATCCTGCCTGCCAAAAACAGGCAAAACTCTCCCGCCTGAGGCGCGAATCCCCCGTTTCACTCCCGTGGGACGGATTCCGCAGGAATACATTCCCCTCTGCCCGCCAAGCAGTAAAAAGGAGGTCCCCTCTATGGCAGTCAAACTGGAGCTCTACCGCGTTTTCAAAGAAGTCGCAGAAGCCGGCAACATCTCCGAGGCGGCGAAAAATCTGTACATCTCCCAGTCGGCGGTGAGCCAGTCTATCAAACAGCTGGAAACCGCCCTCCAGGCCCGGCTCTTCGCCCGCAGCCCCCGGGGCGTCACCCTCACCGGAGAGGGCCAAATGCTCTACCAGTACGTCCGCAGCGCCCTGGGGCTCATCGCCACCGGGGAGGACAAGCTCTCCCAGGCCCAGCAGCTGCTGCTGGGCACGCTGGTCATCGGCGCCAGCGACACGGTGACCAGCCTCTTTCTCACCCCCTATCTGGAGACTTTCCACCGCGAACATCCCGGCATCCGGCTGAAAATCGTCAGCGGACGCAGCGCAAAGGTGCTGGGGCTCCTGCGCTCCGGGGGCGTGGACATCGCCTTTGCCTCCTCCCCCGCGGAGAGCGGCCTGACCGCCTGGCCCTGCTTTTCCACTCACACCGCCTTTGTGGCCGGCAGCGGCTACGACTGCGATTTTGACCACGTCCACTCCCTCCAGGAGATCGCCGCATTTCCCCTGATCCTGCTGGAGCGAAAGGCCAGCAGCCGGGTCTTTCTGGAGCAGTATTTTGCCAAGGGCGGCGTTACATTGACGCCTGAAATCGAGCTCTCCTCCCGCCAGCTCCTAGTATCCCTGGCCGCCATCGGCCTGGGCGTGGCCGGGGTGACGCTGGAGTTTGTGAAAGAGGCTCTGGAGGCCAAGGAGATCCGGCAGCTGAAAACGGACTTTGACATCCCCGCCCGCAGCGTAGATATGTGCACCCTACAGGACGTGACACCCACCGCCGCTGCGGCGGCCTTCATGGAGATGGTACGCTCCGGAAGGCGGTGACCTCCCTTGGATACTGTCATTTTAATCGTCGAGCTGGTGGGGGTTCTCTCCTTCGCCGCCTCCGGGGCCATGACGGGCCTGCGGAAGAACATGGACCTCTTCGGCGTGTGCATTCTGGGGCTCACCACCGCCGTGGGCGGCGGCGTCATTCGGGACGTGATTCTTGGCAATACGCCTCCCGCCACCTTTCAGAACCCCATTTACGCCGCCATGGCGGTAGTGACTTCCCTGGTACTGTTTCTGCCCAGGGTCCGCCGCCTGCTGACCCATAACCAAGCGCTCTATGACATGGCCATGCTGCTGATGGACACCCTGGGCCTGGGTATTTTCACCGTCATGGGCGTTCAGATCGCCTACACCCAGGTGTGGGAACCCACGGTGTTCCTGCTGGTGTTCGTGGGCGTGGTCACCGGCGTGGGCGGCGGCGTCCTGCGGGATATGATGGCTGGAGATACCCCCTACATCTTTGTCAAGCATGTCTACGCCTCCGCGTCTCTGGCGGGGGCGCTGGCCTGTACCCTGCTGTGGCTCCCCGGGCTGGAGCTGTACGCCATGGGAGCCGGGGCCGTTACGGTGATCTTCATCCGTTTTCTCTCCGCCTATTACCACTGGAATCTTCCCCGGGCCCACGATTGATAAACCGCCCTCCCGGCCGGGAGGGCGGTTTGTTTACAGCTCGTTGATGTCCTGTTTTCCCATCTTCTCCATCTGCTCCCGGACACGGTATTTCTTCCGGGCCGCCCAGTAAATGGCCAGCAGGATCAGCGTGGGGATGTTCCCCGCCAGCAGCGTCACCAGCACCAGCAAAATGTTCCGGGACACGCTGCCGGTATCCATGACATTTACGGGCAGCAGCAGGGAACTGAGAAAAGTCAGCAGGGGCAGGATCAGCCCCGGCCAGCGGCTCTCCCGCCGGGAGAGGAAGATTTGCAATAGAACGCCGCCCACGACAAATACTAGCAGTACAATCAACGAGATAACGAGCATTCTTGACGCGATTGCCATAATAAGCTCCTCCTTTACAAGTCGTCGATCTGGGTCTTTTTCAGCTGCCGTCTCTCCCTGCGCCACCGGAGCCGGTGGCACACGGCATAGACAGCCAGCGGGATCAGGTTTGGGACGTTTTCCATGGCAAGCGCCGGCAGGCCCAGCTCCACGGCCACCCGGAACCACCGATCCCCGTCCCTAATGAACGACACCATCTGCGGGATAGTCACCGCCAGCGTCCAGAGCAGCCATGCCGCCGGCAGGATCAACCCCGGCCACCACCGCTCTCGTCGGGAAAGAGCGATTTGAAGCGCGATGATTCCCGCAAAGCCAAGGAGGAACCAGGGAAGATCAACCAGGTTGATCGAAAAATAAAAACTCGGATAGATGCCAATCGAAATTCCCGGCAGGTGCATTTACGTTCCCCCCTTTGTCTTTCGGTACTCGCCGATGAGAATTTTCGCCGTGTCAAAATCCAGCTTGTCATCCACCGCCAGCCGCTTCACCAATGACACGTAGGGGTCCGCCTCCGCCGTCTCGCTGATCTTGATTTTCTGAATCAGCCGGTCCAGCCGCAGACGCACCGTGGGATAGCTGACGCCGTACAGGGCCGCCACCTCTTTCAGCGAGCCGGAGGCCAGGACAAATTTCTTGATAAAGGCCGCGTCCTCGTCCTCCAGGTCCGCCAGCCAGATAGGGATGTTCTCCACAGGCTCCCTCCTTTCATAAAATTAAGTATAAACTTTAATTTTATGAAAGTCAAGTGTCAATCTTATCTTACATAAAATTTTGGGGACAGGGATTTCCGCACAGAAAAAAGCTCCTCTGAAATTTCAGAGGAGCTTTTTTACAATATTTTACTGCCTGTCTTTCATAAATTCCTTCAAAGACTCTGAGGTGTAGACATAATACAAGGGGTCCTGCGGCTCTCCATCCTGCCAGACCTCAAAATGGAGGTGGGGCCCGGTGGACCGGCCCGTGGAGCCCACCTTGGCAATCACCTGCCCCTGCTCCACGGCGTTGCCCGCCTCCACGTACAGCTCCTGACAGTGGGCATACCGTGTTTCCAAACCATTTCCATGGTCCAACATCACATAATTGCCCAGGGTCGCTTCAAATCCAGACTCCGTCACAATACCGTCCAGCACGGCGAAAATATCTGTACCCGCCGGTGCCGCAACATCTACGCCTATGTGAACCAGATCACCCTCTCCGCCGGGGTTTGCACGGGGGTTGAAACTGGCGACAATGGCCCTGAAATCCGTCACGGGCCATACCATGCTCTCCCCGGCGCTCTCCCGCTGTGCGGTAAACGCCGCCTGCTCCTCCCCGCTGAGGAACTCCAGGTCCGTCAGAACGCCGTTTTCGTAAACGGCCCGCACCTCTCCGGCGTCCTCGTCAAAGAGGCCGTTTCCAGTGTGCTCCGTGATCCAGGTCTCCCCGTCCACAATGCCCCGGACCTCCCGTCCCCGGAAGGTCATGCGCAGGCCGTTGCCGTCCCCGTCCGGGTCGTCGAAGGTGTACTCCAGCCCCAAAGGCAGATAAGGCGCCAAGGTCTCCGCCCAGCTGGCCTCCACCACAGCGGAGAAATTCCCGTCCGCTGGCCGGGGCACATGGGGCAGCAGGTCTAGGTCGATGTTCTCCCGGCCATGAGTGCCGTTGATGGTCAGCTCGTCATAGACGGCTTCCGCTAGCTGGAATTGATAGGTCTTCCCCGGCTCCCAGCTCTGGGCGGCGCTCTCCGCCTCCAAATAGTGGACACTCATGGTCATGCCGTCAGCCTGAATGCGCCCGGAGATCCACAGCTCCCACTCTGCCTCCCCCTCAGGCAGGGTGAAAGACAGCATGTCTCCCTGACAGGAGACGCTGGCCGCCAGCTGGTCCGCCAGGCTCTCCGTTTCCTCCCTTGCAGAGGTGGCAAAAGCGGTGGTAACACATGCCACCAGCAGCAGAGCGCAAACTGCGGCCAACGCAGAGGCACGTTTTGATTTGAATTTCATCATTACTTTTATCCTTTCTTCAATGGGGCTCTGGGCAAACTGCGGGCACAGCCCGGCCCGGGCCTCCTCCATAGCCAGCAGGGTCCGGGCATAGGCCGCCGGATCTCCCAGGCGGCGCACCACGGCCTCGTCACAGGCCAGCTCCAGATCCCGGTTCGCCAGAACGGCCATGAGCCAAACCGACGGGTTCCACCAGTGGACGCACAGTGTCCCCGCAAAGACCAGTTTGGTCAGTCCGTCCAGATACCGGATATGCACATACTCATGGGTCAAAATGTGGGTCAGGGCCGTCTCATTCTCCCAGTCCATCGCCTTAGGCAAGAGGATGGCAGGGCGCAGAATGCCATAGGTCAGGGGTCCGGAGATGCGGTCGGACACCCGCACGGAGATGCGGGGATGTCTCTCCAGCCATTGGAGGACAAAGCCGCTGTCTACAGGGAGGGATACCCGAAACTTCCAGCGGCAGCGAAGGCAGGAGACGGCAAACCAGCCCGCCAGCAGCAGCGTCCCAGACAGCCAGATCAGCGTCCAGGCAGAAACCTCCGGAATCGGGTTGGGAATAATTCCCTGCGGCACCGCAGGCAGCGGCGGAATCGCCCCCGGCAAGGGGTGTACCGCGGCAGCCTCCCCGGCCGGACGGGGCGCGGCTGTCTGAGAGGCTGCGGCAAAGAGGTTGTAGACGCTGAACCGGGAGTGCATCTCCCAGGGCAGCAGCAGCCGCAGTGACGCCGCCCACCACAGCAGCCCGAAGACCCGCCGGGGCAGCCGCCGGCCCACTGCCGCCCGCAGCAGCGCCGCGGCAAAAATCAACACCGCTCCCGCTGCTCCCCGTTCCAGAATACTCATAGCCGGGGCTCCCTTTCTACGGCGGCGACCAGCTTCCGCAGCCGCTCCAGCTGCTCCGCGGAAAGCCTCCGGCTGTCCAGGAGCGATGCGAAGAGCAGGTCCGGGGAGCCGTCAAAAAGCTTACCGATGAGGGCCTCCGTCTCCGCCGCCTGGACCTCCGTCTTGGAGATCAGGGCATGACACTGGAAGCCTGGCTCGCTGCGCCGGATGGCTCCCTTGGCCACGCACTTCTTAATGACTGTGTAAGTGGTATTGGTGTTCCAGCCAATTTCCTCTCTCAGGATACCCGCGATCTCCTTGGCAGTCCGGTCGCCGTCTCTCCAGAGAACGTCCATTACCTTCAGTTCCGAGTCAAAGAGTTTTACTGTCATAGTGGCACCTCCGCAAACTATTGCAATAGTTTATGTTGCTATACTATCACAGTAGTTTCCTTTTGTCAATCCTTTTTTCTAGTTTTTCCCGCAAAGGGACTCACCCGCAGCCCTATCTCCACAACAGCCAAAAAAGCGGGCAGCAGCCCGCTTTTTCGTTTGGTCTTTTGCTCTTATGTGTTGATATACGCCGCAGCGGCATAGCCCACATAATCCCCATAGTGGACCACATACCAGCCCTGCCATTCACCGTAGATCGTAACGCTGGCGCCGTTGGGCAGGTTCGCCACGATATTTCCCTTGGGGGACGGGTAGCTGCGCAGGTTCAGTGTACCGTAGTTCACCCGTACAGTACCCTCCACCGGGGTCATGGGGTAGATGAACGGCAGGCCGAAAAACCGGGTCAACGCTCGGGCCAGCTGCTGGGCGATATCGTCCCAGTGTCCCTCCAGCCATGTGGCGTCAGCGTAATTGTCGTGGTAGCCGATTTCCACCAGTACCGCCGGGGCCTTGGACTGGCTCACCTCCCCCAGGGTAGTGGTCTCCCGTGTGGTGACCTTGTTGGGCAGAGGATATATCTTTCGCAGCTCCTCGGCAATCAGCTCCGCCGCCCGCTGGCCTTTGGAACTGCCGGGATAGTAAAAGGCGATAATCCCCCGCTCCTCGCCGTAGTGTCCCTCCGGCGCGCCGTTGGAGTGCAGGGCCAGGTAGAAGTCGTAGGTCCCGGCGTTGGCCTCCCGGACGGAGGCCCCGGCAGTCATCTCCGGCCGGTTCCGCTTATATTGAATGCCGTTGGAGAGCAGATAGGGTACCAGGGCGTCCGCCAGCAGGTTCATATTGTACTCCTCAGAGCCGCTGCCAGTAACGTATTGATTCCATTCCTGTGTACTGGGGCTTAAATAGATCGTAGGCATGGTGGTCTCCTCCTTCTCACTTATTTATATGGCAATTGGAAGCGGAATGTGATATAGTAGTCAAATAAAAACATCTGACGTTCAGAGCGTTGACAGGCCCGGCAAGGCCAGCAACTTCGCTCCGGACCGCATCGGAGGCATTGTTGATGAAAGCTAAACGAACCTACCCCATTTACACCGTCACTCCCAAGGCGGAAGCCGCCATCCTCCGGGGTCATCCCTGGGTCTACGGTCAGGAGGTACTGGCCGTGGAGGGCGAGGCAGAGAACGGCGGACTGGTGGATGTTCTCAGCAAAAAAGGGCGGTATCTGGGAACCGGCTTTCTCTCAGAGCAGTCCAAAATCCGGGTACGCCTCCTCTCCCGCAACGCCAACGACCGCTTTGACGAAGCCTTTTGGCGGCGAAAGCTCCAGTGGGCCTGGGACTACCGCAAAACCGTGATGGAGCCCCAGGACTTGGACTGCTGCCGGATCATCTTCGGCGAGGCGGACGCCTTTCCGGGGCTGACAGTTGATAAATTCCACGATCTCCTCTCCGTGCAGGTGCTGTCCGTGGGGATGGAGCGGATCAAAGGGACGCTGCTGCCCATGCTGGCGGAGATTCTGCGGCAGGATGGACAGGCAATCCGGGGAATCTACGAGCGGAACGACGTGTCTCTGCGGGATAAGGAGGGCCTGCCCCAATACAAAGGCTGGTTCCCCCTCCCCGGGGAGGAATTTCCTGCTTCTCCCCTGGTGGAAATCACGGAAAACGGCATCTGCTATCTGGTGGACGTGGAAAACGGACAGAAAACCGGGTTTTTCCTGGACCAGAAGTACAACCGCCGGTGCGTGGGCCGGCTGGCGGCCAGAAAAACCGTGCTGGACTGCTTCACCCACACCGGCTCCTTCGCTTTGAACGCCGCCCTGGGCGGCGCAGAGCACGTCACCGCCGTAGATGTGTCGGAGTCCGCCGTGGAGATGGCCCGGGCCAATGCCGCCCGCAACGGCCTGGAGGCCCGGATGGATTTCCTGGCGGCGGACGTGTTCGACCTGCTGCCCCGGCTGGAAAAGGAACCGCCCCGGTATGACTTCGTCATTCTGGACCCGCCGGCCTTCACCAAGTCCCGGAAAACCGTTGCCAACGCCATGTCTGGGTACAAGGAGATCAATTACCGGGCCATGCGGCTTCTGCCAAGGGGCGGCTATCTCGCCACCTGTTCCTGCTCCCACTTCGCGGAGGAGGGCCGGTTTCTGGCCATGCTCCGGGACGCCGCCCATGACGCGGGCGTCCAGCTGCGGCAGATCGAGGCACGGCAGCAGAGCTGCGACCATCCCATACTCTGGGGCGTAGAGGAGACGAACTATTTGAAATTCTACCTGTTTCAGGTGATATAATATGAAAATTCAGGGCCGTCCTTTTCAAAGGGCGGTGGGGGCTGGGGCAAAGCCCCAGCGGCTTCGGTCGAAAGCCATCACTTATTTTAACTGGTTCCACAATATAAAAAAGAGCGTGTTTCCAGGTTGAAACACGCTCTTTTTATTTATGGAAATCCTATCTCCCGACCTCGATACACCGGACATAGCCGCCGTCGATATAGATATTGCAGTGGTCGGAATAGGCGTGGGCCTCGGCCAGGGTCACCCACAGTTTCATGTCCCGGTTGTAGCACAGGACGTCGGAGGGCACCTTGTAGGTCCGGCCGCCGATGGTGACCAGATTTTCGCTGGTCCAGGCGGAGTTGGGAACATTCTTGGTCTCGTCCAGCTTTTTCAGGCTGGAGAAACCGCTGTTGGCGCGGTTCAGCGTTACCGCCACATAGTCTCCGCCATTGACATCGTAGCGCATGGCAAAGGCCTTTGTGCGCTTGTTATTGCCGTATTCCACCCCCAGCGTCTCCCAAGTGACCAGTTTCGTATCATCCTCACCTGCTTCATTCTTAATTGGCACCTCGCTGCTCGCGATTTCCACATACACACGTCCATAGATCACAGTGCTGTCAATGCCGGAGTTGATGACGATCAGGTCCACCTTGCCGGCGGAGTTCACCCGGGCGTAGGCGATCCTTCCAGAGGGAATGATCCCATCCGTCAGGCTGCTGAGGCTCACGGGCTCCGCACCGTCCACGCCGTTCTGGAAGATCATCACATTGTCCGCCAGCTTCCGCTGTCCCATGGTGCGCTCCGCCACGTCCAGATTGCCGTTAGCGTTTCCGCCGCTGAGGCGTGAGAGAGTCAGATGTCCCCGGTAGGTGGAGGAGACCCGGACCAGCTGGCCCACCAGATCCTTTCCGTCCTCGCTTTCGCCGGTGAGGGTGATGCCGCACAGGAGGTCCACACGGCCACCCTCCCGGACGATGCCGATGGCATTGCTGGTAACCACGGCGCCCTTGGCCTCCACGGCTCCGGCCACCTGGTTCCCCTCCGTCAAAAGGAGGGTCAGCTGGTCGCCGGGCTTGAATTTGGAGATGCTCTCCCGGGCCGTGGCCAGCACCGGGAAGGCGTGGCCCAGCACAGTGATCTCCTCAGGGTCATCGGGGCTGGGAGAGCAGCTCTCGTAGAAGCCGGTGATGCGGGTGTCGCACACCCGGATGGAGTTGGTAGCGGGGGCGTAGGTGGCCACGTCGTACTTCTGGATATCCCTGGCCAGGACCTCCGCTCCGTTCTTATAGAGCTTATAATTCGTACTGCCGCCGGTGAGATCCGCAAACCCGGCGGTGGAGCCGTTTTCGTAGACAATGACCGCCGAGTTGGCCTCGGAGCCGCCGCCCACGAAGATGTAGTCCGCACCGCCTGCGGCGTTGAGGTACAGCGTCACGGTGCTGCCGGCGCTGACCCAGGAGAACACCTCGCTCCAGGGCTTCTCCTCACCGTTGTAGTAGGTCTTGGCCTGGCCGGTAACGGTATAGGTTGCGCCGCTGACGTCCACGATCTGGCTGGCCTTGGTGCTGGCCACGGTGATGGTCATCTGCACGCCCATGGCGTCTGGCACGAAGGTGATGACCTTGCCGCTCTTGTTCAGCACCAGAGTGCCCCGCAGGCCATTTAAGGCTCCGTTGGACGCCTTGCCCGAGGCCATCTGATACACCGCGTCGCCGGAGGCCAGCTTCATGGCGGTCTCCAGCCCGTCGGAGCCCCTGGCGGAGGAGGTCACCAGCACCTGATTCTCCAGAACGGTGGCCTTGAGGGAGCTGAGATAGCTGCCCTTCTCCTTCATGTCGGCACGCAGCAGATTCAAAAACAGCTGTGCCGCCTGGCCCCGGGTGAGGGTGGCGTTTCCGTTGGTGCCGATGCCGTCGGTGAGGCCCACGGTGGCCCCCACTGCCATGTAGCTGGCGGGCCACACGCCGCCGATGTCCTTGTCCTCATAGCCCAGCATCCGCAGAAGAATGGTCACGGCCTGTCCCACGGTGACGGTCCGCTCCGGGTGAAACCTGCCGTCGGGATAGCCCGCGATGATGCCCTTTCGGGAGGCCATGTTGATGTAGGCCGAGGCCCAGTGGGTGGGCTTGGCATCCGGGAAGATGGTGACGGTGTTGTAGAGGCCCAGCTCCTCCTCGCCGTTCATGGCGTATACCGCCATCTTGCAGAACTGGGCCCGGTTCAGCGCCGCGCCGGGGCGGAAAGTGTTGTCGTTGTAGCCGTCCAGCACTCCCATGAGCCGCAGGGACTCCACGGCCATGATGGTGTTCCGGTCCGTCACGTCGGAGAAGCGGACCACGTCCGCCGCCCCCGCTGGCAGAACCAGCAGGGACGACGCCATGACCGCCGCCAGCAGAAAACTCAAAAATCTCTTCATGTTCTTCCTCCTTATTCCGCCCTGAGGGCCTCCACAGGCTGGAGCTTGGCGGCCTTGGCCGCGGGATAGATGCCGAAGATCACGCCCAGGGCCACCGACAGCGAGAAGGCGCTGAGGGTGATCCAGGCCGCCGGATAAATGGTCATCTGGAACAGCAGCTTTCCCGCCAGCAGGCTGCCGCCTGTGCCCAGCAGGATGCCGATGACGCCGCCGATGCCGCAGAGCATGGCCGCCTCAATCAAAAACTGGGTGACAATGGAGCTGCGCTGGGCGCCGATGGCCCGGCGGATGCCGATCTCACGGGTCCGCTCGGTGACGGTGACCAGCATGATGTTCATGATGCCGATGCCGCCCACCAGCA
>NZ_CAJULS010000021.1 GCF_910587525.1 uncultured Oscillibacter sp.
AAAAATAGGTGGTGCCAACATCTGAGACACACTCTCCTGAGTGTGTCTCTTCTTTCTTTGAACAGATGAGAGGAAAGAGAAATGGAGCGAAAGGTTATTTTGTATATTGCCATGAGCCTGGATGGTTATGTTGCAGACAGCACAGGCGGAGTGGACTGGCTGGGAGGCTGTGACCCGGCATATGAAGGAGATTACGGCTATACGGATTTCTTTCAAAACATCAGCACGGTTCTTATGGGCTGGAATACCTACCATCAGGTGGTGACAGAGCTGGCGCCTGGGGAATGGCCCTATGATGGAAAGGAGACCTATGTGCTGACGCACCGGAAGATACAGAGGCAGTCTGGCATTTCCTTTGTGGATATGCCGGTCCCAGAACTGGTCCGGAGGCTGAAGACACAGGAAGGCAAGGACATTTGGATTTGCGGCGGTGCGAATATTGTGAGCCAGCTGCTGCCCCTGGGATTGATCGACGAATTTCATCTAAGCCTTATGCCGGCTCTCCTTGGAGGCGGAACAAGTTTGTTTCCGGAAGGTGAACTGCACAGACTGAAACTTGTTTCCACAAGAGAAGAAAACGGCGTAGTGGAGTGTATTTACCGGAGAGTGTGAACAGGACCGTGGGGCAAACGCCTCACGGTCCTTTCGCTTGTTTTACTGATAGATGGGAAACTTTTGGCAGAGCGCGTTCACTTGCTGCCGGACCTGTTCTTTACAGCCCTCAAAATCCCGGGCCGCCATGGCCATCCACTGGGCGATCTGTACCATCTCAGGTTCCTTAAAGCCCCGGGAGGTGACGGCAGGGGTGCCTACCCGGATGCCGCTGGTGACAAAGGGCTTCTCCGGATCGTTGGGGATGGCGTTCTTGTTCACGGTGATCTGAACCTCGTCAAGCCGGCGTTCGAACTCCTTGCCGGTGATGTGGAAATTCCGGACATCCACCAGGCACAGGTGATTGTCCGTGCCGCCGGACACCAGGCGGAAGCCCTGCTTCACCAGCTCCTCCGCCAGGACACTGGCGTTTTTCACCACCTGCCGGCCATAGGCCTGGAATTCCGGCTTCAGCGCCTCTCCCAGGCACACCGCCTTGGCGGCGATGATATGCTCCAGAGGGCCGCCCTGGGTGCCGGGGAAGACGGCGGAGTTGATTTTCTTGTACATGGCCTCGTCATTGCACAGGATCATGCCGCCCCGGGGACCCCGCAGGGTCTTATGGGTAGTGGTGGTGACTATGTCGGCATAGGGGAGGGGAGAAGGATGGACCCCGGCGGCCACCAGCCCCGCAATGTGGGCCATGTCCACCATCAGAAAGGCTCCCACCTCGTCGGCCACAGCCCGGAATCTGGCGAAGTCAATGGTGCGGGGGTAGGCGCTGGCGCCGCAGACGATCAGCTTGGGGCGGCAGGCTCTGGCGGTCTCCAGAAGGGCGTCATAGTCGATGGTTTCGGTGTCGTTGCTGACACCGTAGGGCACAATGTTGAAGTATTTTCCGGAGATGTTCACAGGGCTGCCGTGGGATAGATGGCCGCCGTGGGCCAAATTCATGCCCAGGATGGTGTCGCCTGGCTGGACCAGGGCGAAAAAGGCGGCCAGATTGGCGTTGGCGCCAGAGTGGGGCTGGACATTGGCGTAGTTACAGCCGAAGAGCTGGCAGGCCCGCTTACGGGCGATCTCCTCAGTGACATCCACGGCGTAGCAGCCGCCGTAGTAGCGCTTGCCGGGGTAGCCCTCGGCGTACTTGTTGGTGAGGCAGGTGCCCATAGCGAGCATTACAGCAGGACTCACCAGATTCTCTGAGGCGATAAGCTCAATATTGCGGCACTCCCGGGCGAACTCCTCCCGGATGGATGTGCCAACCTCGGGGTCAAATTGGGAGATATAGTCCATAGTCTGCTGGATCATCAGGGAATTTCCTCCTTTGCTGACAGTGAAAGTATTACCTCTATTGTAGGCGATGAGGCTCTTTTTAACAATGGCATATTTTCACCGGAAATTCCCCGGTATCTGTGGGGATATTGGCGTTTTTTACAGCGCTGTTATCCCAGACGGGCCGGAACGCCGTCCTCATACAGCCCCCGCTCCGTCACCACCCAGGGAACAGGGTAGTCGTGGGGCTCCACAGGAATCTCTTCCCGGATCAGCCGCTCCCGGCACAGCAGCACGGCGCCGCCCCGGTAACGGGTCAGAAAGCGGTCGTAGTATCCGCCGCCATGGCCCAGGCGGCGCCCGGCATGGTCGCAGGTGACGCAGGGCAGAATGGCAAAATCCACCTCGTCTGTCTCGACGGGAACGCTGTCCGCGGGGGGCTCCAAGATGCCGAAGGTCCCGGGGGACAGCCGGGCCAGATCGGTAATCTGCCGCAGCTCCATCTGTCCCGGGCCGGTGCACCGAGGTACGCAGAGGACCTTTCCGGCGGCCAGAATATTCTCCAGGATGGGCCGGGTGTCCACCTCCGGCCCAAACCCCACAAAGCAGAATACCGTCCCGGCGGCCAGATACTCCGGCATGGCCAGCAGATGGGCGGCGATGGCCCGGCCGGATTCCTCCAGATACCGGGGGGAGAGGCGGGCCTCCAGCTCCCGCACGGTGCGGCGGAGACGCCGCTTTTCCTCCTGTCTTGTCATGGCAGAGGGTCCTCCTCTCGATGATCAGGCCGGGACGCGCCGAAGGCGATGGCGTCCGCGCCGAATTTTCCCCGGATACGGTCCATGGCGGCCTCTAGTTTTTCCTGCCGCTCCTTTTTGGGAAGAGCCGCCGTGTTGAACAGGTCCACCTGTTCGTAGGCCGTGTCCTCCGGGGACAGGTGGATGGCGGTGACGGCCAGGGCCCGAATGGGGGCCGGGGGCTGCCACAGCTCCGTTGTCAGGTTCATGGCGGATTCCATCAGGTCCCGGATGAGATGGGTGGGGGCGGCAAACTGCCGCTGGCGGGAGCGGTCGTGAAAGGCCGGGTCCCGAACGGTGACCTGGACGCCTCCGGCATACAGCCCCAGGCGGCGCAGGCGGGTGGCCACGGAGTCCGCCAGCACGGCGGTGCCCCGCCGCACCTCTTCCCGGGTGGTAAGATTTTTGGGAAAAGTGGTGCTGTTGCCCACGGACTTCACCGGCTCTGCCTCCGCCCGGGAGCGGACGGCTTCCCGGTCCAGGCCATTGGCGTACTCGTGGAGCTGGCCCCCCATCTTGCCCATAAGGGTCTCCAGCATCTCCCGGCGGCAGGCCGCGAGCGCCCCGATGGTGTCCACCCCATACTGATGCAGAAGCTTCCGGGCTGCGCCGCCCACGTACAGCAGATCCCCCACCGGCAGGGGCCAGACGATGGACTGCCAGTTTTCCCGGGAGATCACCGTGGTGGCGTCCGGCTTTTTGTAGTCGCTGCCCAGCTTGGCAAAGACCTTGTTGAAGCTGACGCCAACGGACAGCGTCAGGCCCAGCTCCTGTTTTATCCGCTCCCGCAGAGTGTCTGCCAAAACTCTGGCGTCCCCGCCGAAGAGGTGAAGGGTGTGAGTTACGTCCAGCCAGCTTTCGTCAATGCCGAAGGGTTCCACCAGATCGGTGTACTGGTCGTAAATGGCGTTGACTTTGCGGGAGTACTGGTGGTACAGGCCGTGGTGAGGCGGAAGCAGCACCAGGCCGGGACACTTCTTTTTGGCCTGCCAGATGGTCTCCGCCGTCTGGACGCCGCATTTTTTGGCGGGCTCGTTTTTGGCCAGGATAATGCCGTGGCGGGAGGAGGGGTCCCCGCAGACCGCCGTGGGAATCTCCCGCAGGTCCGGGCGGCTCAGCAGCTCCACAGAGGCGTAAAAGCAGTTCAGATCGCAGTGCAGAATCACGCGGTCCATGGTCGGTCCTCCTCTCCGGCAGATGTTTTCCCTATAATAGCACATCTGTTCTCGTTTGAAAAGAGGGAGAAACAGGAAGTACCCAACCTGGCAGTTTGCCATCCGTAATTTTGGCTTTGCGGCCGCGATTCTGCGGGGGCGGGGCTCTGCCTCCGCCCGCTTTCCCGAAAACGCCAGGGTTTCGGCAGAGGGGCCGGGACAGAGCCCGGTCCCTGCATAAAATCTGCAACATCTCCAAACAGGAAAGAGGCGGCGTGCCGAAACACGCCGCCTCTTTCGGAAAGGAAAGGGTATGGACAAAAAATCAGATGATGCCCATGAGCACCAGGGCGATGGTCACGAAGGTGGCCAGCACCGCCAGGGAGAACAGCAGGAACCCGGCGTTGAAGCGCTTGCTCTCCACAATGGTTTGGGACTCCGGCGCCAGCTTGGCCCGGCGCAGCGCGGTGACCACGGGCTTGTAGAGCACCAGAATGAGGCCCATGTTCAGCCCGCCCTTGACCAGGTTGAAGGGCAGGAACACAGTGGGCAGCATCCCCGCCACCACCTCCCGGGGAATGCCCTGGTAGAAGGGGGTGATGAGGTAGTTCCACAGCAGCATCACCGCCACCTGGGCGATGACGCCCAAAGTCAGGCCGGCGACGGCGCCCTTTTTGGTGTGCATCTTCTTGTAAACAAAGGCGGCGGTGCAGCAGAAGGAGGCAGTGGCCAGCACATTCATGATGCAGCCGATGGGGCCGGTGTCGCTGACGGTAAGCATCTCGATGACCGGCAGCACCACAGAGATGGTGGCGGCGGCCAGAGGGCCGAAGAGGAAGCCGCCGATGGTGATGGCAGTGGCCTGTACGTCCAGCTGGAGGAAGGTGTATACCTGAGGCAGCATCTTGCTCAGGAGCATCAGTATGTAGGCCACGGCGGTGAGCATGCCCAGAGAGGTGACGGTCTTGACGTTCATGCGGGCGCGGGGACTGGAGACGACGGTGACATTGGGTTCGGACATAAAAATACACTCCTTTGATCTGTTTGAAAACACCTGGACGCTTTGACTTCTCTCCAGGTGAACAAACAGCAAAGGAGCGCGCAAACAGCGCACGGCCTCGCCGCACTCATCTTCTTCCATCCCGACTATACGGTTGGTCCCGGAGTTTCACCGGGTCAACGGAGGCCTTACGGCCGCCGGTCGCGGACTGTACCGCCAGTGGGGAGTTGCACCCCGCCCTGAAGACAAAGGATTCAGTTGTTTTCTGGGCATAGTATACGACACTCTTCCGGAAAATGCAACCCCTAATTTCAAGAAATTTAGGCGGCGGCGGTCAGCTGG
The DNA here is from genome assembly GCF_910587525.1 of uncultured Oscillibacter sp. Taxonomy (GTDB): domain Bacteria; phylum Bacillota; class Clostridia; order Oscillospirales; family Oscillospiraceae; genus Oscillibacter. The sequence goes on from NZ_CAJULS010000021.1 coordinate 5,160, forward strand.
GAGTACATATGTGGGGTAAGCTGTTAACATTTAGTTAAAACCGCAAAATTCGACTTGCGCTGCTGGAGTTTTTTTGCTATAATATATAAAAAAATCAATGGAATATTCGGAGGCATATTATAGGAGCGCGATGGAAGAAGGCATAAATACCGTTGGAGGCAATCTGACTGTCAGGATTTGAAGGTCTCACTCAACATCATTTATGTAAGCGTGTAAGCCGGGCCCGCGGGCCAGTTTATGCGCGTTTTCTTTTTTCTGTATTCATGCCTGGGCCGGGAAGGTCTCCGGCGGCGAATGCGGAGTTTTCTTTTTAGCGCTAAATGAAAGGCGGTATGTGTATGAGCTGGCAGAATGAATTGAGGAACAGTATCAAGACGGCGGAGGAGCTGGCCCCCATCCTGGGCTGGACGGCGGAGGAGAGGGCGCGGCACGCGGAGGTCCTGGAGCGCTTTCCCATGCTGATTACCCCCTACTACCTGTCCTTGGTGGACCCCAAAGATCCCGACGACCCCATCGGGCGGATGTGCATACCGTCTCTTGAGGAGCTGAACGGGGGCGGGTCCTTTGATACCAGCGGCGAGGCGGACAACACCAAGCTGGAGGGGATGCAGCACAAGTACTCCCAGACGGTGCTGCTGCTGTCTACCAACCAGTGCGCCATGTACTGCCGCCACTGCTTCCGCAAGCGGCTGGTGGGATTGAGCGAGGAGGAGCTGAACAAGCGGGTGGACGAGGTGGTGTCCTATGTAAAGGACCACCGGGAGATCTCCAACGTGCTGGTCTCCGGCGGCGACGCCCTGCTGAACCCCAACCACATTCTAGAGCGCTACCTCCGGGAGCTGAGCGCGGTAGATCACCTGGATTTCATCCGCTTCGGCTCCCGGGTGCCGGTGACCCTGCCGGAGCGCATCTACGGCGACCCGGAGCTGCTGGACCTGTTCGCGGAGTACGGCAAAAAGAAGACTCTGTGTTTGGTGACCCAGTTCAACCACCCGAGGGAGTTGACGGAGGAGGCCCGGCGGGCCGTCCGCAGCCTGATTGACCGGGGCGTGCTGGTGCGGAACCAGACGGTGCTGCTGCGGGGTGTCAACGACAGCGGGGAGGTCTTGGGAGATCTGCTCTCCGGCCTGACCCGGTGGGGCGTGGTGCCCTATTACATCTTCCAGTGCCGGCCGGTCACCGGTGTTCACAGCCGCTTTCAGGTGCCGCTGAACGAGGGTATCCGCATTGTGGATGAGGCCAAGTCCCGGCAGAACGGCTTTGGCAAGGCGGTGCGCTATGCCATGAGCCATCCTTTGGGTAAGATTGAAATTTTCTGCCGGATGCCTGGCGGAGAAACGGTGTTCAAGTTCCACCAGAGCAAGTATCCAGAAAATTCCGCCCGGGTGTTCACGGCCAATTTGTCCTCCACGGACACTTGGCTGGATGGTGAGCTGAAGGGCATGTGACGAAAAAAACGCACGGAGCTTTGCTCCGTGCGTTTTTCCTATGTCCCGAAAAACAGACGCACGGCCAGGGCAGAGGCGGCAAATCCGGCCAGATCGGCGGTGAGGGCGGCTGGAATGGTGTGGCGGGTCTTGTGGATGCCCGCCGCGCCGAAGTAGACGGCGATGGTGTAGAAGGTGGTCTCCGTGCTGCCCAGCATGACGGCGGCCACCCGCCCCGTGTAGCTGTCCGGGCCATAGGCGGCCATCAGCTCGCTGCCCACCGCCAGGGCACCGCTGCCGGACACCGGACGCACCAGCATCAGCGGCGCGGTCTCCGGAGGAATACCCAGCAGATTCAGTGCCGGCGAACAGAGGGCGGACAGCCACTCCATGGCCCCGGAGGCCCGAAACATGGACACCGCTGTCAAAAGCCCCACCAGGGCAGGAATGATCCGCAGGAGGACGGAGAGTCCGTCCGCCGCCCCGCGGGTCAGGGCGGCGTACACGTCCACCCGCTTTCCCAGGCCGTATGCCGCCACCAGAGCCAGCAGCAGGGGCACCACCAGGGAACTGAAATTCATGACCGCCTCCGATCCGGCAGGGAGAGAAGCCGGGCGGCGGTCAGCCCCGCCGCCACTGACAGCACAGAGGTGAGCCACACTGCCGGCAGGATGTCAAAAGGGGCGGCGCTGCCTGCGGCGGCCCGGAGGGAGCCTACAGTGGCGGGAATCAGCTGGATGGAGGCGGTGTTCAGCACCACCAGGGTGCACAACTCGTCGCTGGCGGCGCCATGGCAGCCCCGGGCCATCCGTCGGGCGGCCTGAATGCCCAGAGGCGTGGCGGCGTTGCCAAGGCCCAGGAGATTGGCGGAGACGTTGGCAGACACCGCCGCCAGAGTCTCGCTGTCCCGGCTGGCGTTTGGCAGCAGCCGCCGCAACAGAGGCCGGAAGGCCCGGGCCAGTCCCGCTGAGAGGCCGCAGGCGTTCATCACCTCCATCACTCCAGACCACAGGCACAACACGCCTGCCATGGAGATCCCCAGCCGCACGGCGGAGCCGGCCCCCTCCAGGGCGGCAGCGGACACCGCGTCCAGATTGCCGGTGAAGAGGGCAAATGCGAAGGAAAAAATTACCATTCCAGACCAGACCCAAGCCATTGCCATGGAAAAACCTCCCTAAAACTACAAAAAATTGTTAATTAAATTTGAATTTTTTAGATATTGATTGACATATCAAGACTATGTATGATATTGTCTAGTCCAGTCGAAATGTAAACAAATGTGGGCGAAAGGAGAAATTCAAAGTGAAAGCGACAGGAATTGTGCGAAAAGTCGATGAACTGGGGAGAATTGTACTGCCCATTGAGATGCGACGCACCCTGGACATCGCGGAGAAGGACGCATTGGAAATCTATGTGGAGGGCTCGTCCGTCATTCTGAAAAAGTACAAACCCAGCTGCCTTTTCTGTGACGGAACCAAGGACATTGCGGTGTTCAAGGGTAAAAATGTGTGCCCCAGATGCCTGCGGGAGTTGAAAGCACTGTAAGCGCTGCCACACTTACGGAAACTAGTGAAACAAGACGACTGCGCAGTAACAATTGAAAAAGCAGCGCGGCGTGTTACGCCGCGCTGTGTATTTTTGCAAAGCTGCCGGTTCTCAACTTTTTTTACGGTAACCGCCGCTCTCTTGGCGCTCCTGCTCCAGGGCGGCGGCGTAGAGCTCATTTTTGGAAAGGCCTGTCTGCTCCGCCACCTCCCGGGCTGCCTCCTTCAGGCGGGCGCCCTGGGCCAGCAGGGCCAGCACCTGGGCCGTGCCCTGGGCCAGGGTGACGGTGGCCCCTCTGGTCCGCTCCCGGCCGGCCACCACCAGCACGTATTCCCCCCTGGGGGTGTTGGTCTCATAGTGGGCCGCCGCCTCCCCCAGCGTGGTGCGCCAAGTCTCCTCGTGGAGCTTGGTCAGCTCCCGGCAGAGGGTAATCCGCCGCTCCGGGCCGAAGACGGCGCAGAGGTCCGCCAGAGTGGTCCGCAGCTTGTGGGGAGCCTCGTGGAAGATCATGGTGCGCTCCTCGCCTTTGAGGCTCTCCAGGCGCTCCCGGCGGCTCTTTTTGTTAACGGTCAAAAAACCCTCAAAGGTGAACCGCCCTGTGGGCAGGCCGCTGACCGCCAGGGCGTTTACCGCCGCGCAGCACCCGGGGATGGAGAGAACCGCCACATCGTGCTCGCCGCACAACCGCACCAGGTCCTCCCCGGGGTCGGAGATGGCGGGAGTGCCGGCGTCGGTCACCAGGGCACAGCTCTCCCCCGCCAGAAGCCGGGCCAGGATGGCCTGCCCGGCGGTGGCGTGGTTGTGCTCGTGGTAGCTCACCAGGGGCTTTTTGATCTGGAAGTGATTCAGTAGCTTTACGGAGACCCGGGTATCCTCCGCCGCAATGAAGTCCACGGCCTCCAGCGTCTCCACCGCCCGGGGAGAGAAGTCCCCCAGGTTGCCGATGGGCGTGGCCACCAGATATAACGTGCCGCTCATGGCATGTCCTCCTGTCTGAAATAGATGCGGTCCAGCTCCTCCGTGGGGCGGCCCTCTGCCGTTTCCAAAATCAGCGGCGGCTCCCAGGAGAGGCCCGGCCTGCCGCCCCGGCGGGCCTCCGCCAGTATCAGGGAGGGGGCGTCTCCCGCCCGCCGCTCCACAGTCCGCAGCCGCTTGGGCTCCAGGGCGGCGGCGCGAAGGGCGCAGAGGAGGTCCGTCAGACGCTCCGGCTTGTGGACCAGGCAGAACGCCCCGCCCCAGCGCAGCAGCCACCCGGCGGCCCGGCACACGTCCTTCAGGGTGCAGGCGGTCTCCGCCCGGGCGGTTTGCAGGGCGGGAGCCGGGGAGAGCTTTCCGGTGCCCGCCGGGTAATAGGGGGGATTGCACACCACGAGGTCAAAGCCCCCGGCGGGAAGGAGAGCGCGGATGTTCCGCAGGTCCCCCCGGCAGACAGTGAGGCGGCCTTCCAGGCCGTTTTCCGCCGAGGCCCGCTCCAGAAGCGCCGCCGCCTCCGGCTGGAGCTCCACGCCAGTGACGGTGAGGTTTCCCTGACGCTGGAGCAGCAGAAGGCCCAGCAGCCCCGTGCCGCAGCCCAGGTCGCAGACCCGGAGGTTCGGTTTCAGCCGGGGCAGCGAGGAGAGGAGAAACGTGTCCGTCCCCGGGGGAAAGAGGGCGTCGTCCCGGACGAAGCGGTATCCGCCGGGTTTCAGGGATTCCCAGTGCTCCACGAAGCGTCCCTCCTCTCCGGTTGGCCTGTGCGGATGTCAATGAGCCGGAGTGCGTACCGGTACGGCTGGTCCCGGTCCTTCGGGCCGGTCATGTGCCGCCGTCCGGCAGCAGCCATTTTCCGAGAATATGATACGCAGCGGTCATTCCCGGAGGGGCGGCCGCCAGGACCCGAAGGAAGACGCCGGCATCCCGCCCCGGGCCATAGGCCTCCGCCAGGCACAGGCCCATCAGGCCGCAGAAGGTGAAGGTGTTCAGGGAGAATCTTATGCTTCCCAGGGGAAAGGCGAAACAGCATATGAAGGGGGTGTACCCCAGCGCCAGGGTCCGGGTGAGGACCGGGTGCTCCCGGAAAAAGCGGGGCGCGTATTTCAGCTTCAGCATGGCGCTCCCTCCCGTCAATTCAATGGTTCCATGATACCACACCGCTCCGGCGGTTGCAAGAGCCCGGTTCTCTGTGTTACAATGGGAGCGGAAAACTGACCGCAAGGAGGATCACCGTATGGTCACCATGGCACAGCGCATTGAACAGCTCCGGAGCGAGCGGGGGCTCAGCCGTCCCGCCCTGTCCGCCGCCCTGGGGTTCCCCCGGATGGCGGTGGAGAAATTCGAGACCGGCCGCCAGACCCCCACCCAGGACCAGCAGGAGAAGCTGGCGTCCTTTTTCGGCGTGTCCGTGCTCTATCTGCGGGGGGAGAACAACGACCGCGTCCGCATGGACGACTGGATGGACGGGGCCTTTCTGGACCAGCCGTCTCCGGCGCCGGAGGCGCCCCGGCGGGCAAAGCCCGCTCCCGCCGCCCCGGCAGGGGAGGGCACCATGTTTGACGCTTTTCTTACCAGCAAGAAATTCCAGGAGAGCCTGCGGGGCGCTGTGCTGGAGGTCCTGCGCTCTCCGGAGGGCCAGGAGCTTCTGGCCAAGGCCGTCCGCCGGGAGATGACAAAGGGAAAGCGGGACTGAAAAACCGCGAAATACAGGGAGCCATTGCAGCGCAGCGGCTCCCTGTATTTCTATTTTTTTAAGAGCCGCCATAGGGTGGTCCGGCTGATCCCCAGGCGTTTGGCGGCGGCGGTCTGGTTGCCGCCGGTCTCCTCCAGCACCCGCAGGGCCACGTCCTGGTTGATCTCCTCCAGGGTGCGGCCCAGGTCCAGCGGCACGGCGGCGTTTTCCGCCCGGAGGGAGAAGATGCCCATGTGGCGCTCTTTTTTCAGCACCTCCCGCACGCTCTCCGCCGTGATGACCTGCCCGGCGGCAGTGACGGCCAGGGCTTTGACGACCCGGCGGAACTGGGTGTAATTGTGGGGCCACTGGAAATTTTGCAGCAGGGAGGTGCCCTCCGGCTCCATCCCCACGATCTGCTGGGGGATGGCGGCGTTGAGATGGCTGAGGGAGAGGTTTACAAGGGTGGGGATGCGCTGTGGCATGGACCGCAGGGGCGGCAGATACAGCGAAAGACACCGGAGCTTGTCCAGAAAGAGGGACCCGGCGGCAGAGACGTACTCTCCCGGCTGGCAAACACAGGAGAGGATCACCCGGTTCCGGCGGCAGACCTCCATCTCCAGCAGCACGGCCAGCAGCTGCCGCTGCCGCTCCTGGGAGAGCACATCGATGCTGGAGAAATAGAGGGTGCTGTCCTGGTCCGCCAGGGGGGAGTTGTGGTGTTCCAGCAAAAAGGCCCAGCTCCGGTCATTGAGAAGGCTGCAGTTAATGGAAATCAGAGGGTGATTTTGCAGGGAGCTGTGCATATAGAGAAAGTAGACAATGGTCTCCTTTCCGGTGCCGTCCTCCCCGGTGACCAGAACCGGAGCCCGGCTCTGGTTGATCTGGGCGATCTCGTTTTGAAAGCTGCTGATGGTCTCGGCAAAGCTGAAGACACTGTCGTCAAAGGCCCGCTCCGCCTCAGAGCAAGAGGAGAAGCGGATGCCCGACTGGTTGGGGGAGAGGGGGGTTTTCCGGGCCTCCAGAAAGAAGGCGGTGTAGACGGCGCTCCCGGAGCCCACCTGCCGGATGCGGATGGCGTAGAGCATGCCGCCCAGATTCCGGGTGATCCGCCGTTCCACGTCCCGCTGGGACTCCGGCAGCTCCCGCCGCAGCATCTCCAGCAGCTCCGGCACCGGGGCGTCCAGAGTGGAGAGGAAGAGGTTTCCGTCCTGGTCGAAGACCACGGTCTGACTGATCTGGCCCCGAATCAGCGAGCGGAGGAACAGGTTTTCCTCCCGCAGCTGCCGGCGGCTGCCGCAGATGGCCAGAGCCTGGTCAAAGGCCTTTCGGATGCTCTCTACCGAGGAGGCCACCAGGAAGGAATTCATCCCAAGGCGTTTGGCGGTGTTGTTGGCGAAGGTGTCACACAGCAGGGCCTGGAAGCGGCCCTGCCGCAGCTCCAGCAGGAGGGGCTCCACCATGTCGTGGGTGTCATAGGTGCGGATATCCATGCTGAAATTCATAGCCTTGCACAAAAGACGGGCGCTCTCAGCGATACTGGGGGCGGCCACAAAGGCAATCTCGCCGCTGAGGCTGCCCGCCAGCTTCAGCGTACATAAAAGGTCGTACATGGAGACCTCAATTTCCACCACGGGGATGGACAGGTCCCGCCGCAGCATAGTGGCAGTGTCGCCGCGGGAGATGACCACGTCGTAGTTCCCGTGAAAGTTGGCCTTGGCGATCTCCAGGCCCAGCTCCCGGTCGCCCACAAACAGGGACAGGTCCATCTGCGGGTACTCCTCTGCCAGGTTGGACATGAGGGTTTTCATCCCCTCGTAGGGCGCAATGCCCAGTACACGAATCAATGTGTCCATAGGCCCCTCCAAATATGTTTAATATTTAAACATATTATAACAAACGCACAAAAAAATCGCAAGTCTTTTTCGATGCGTTTCAAATATAAACGATTTGGGGAGGAAGAAAGTTTGCGGAAATGACAAGAGGTCTATAAAATAATGCCAAAGAAAGGGCGGGAACGCAACGTTTTTTGAGGAAAATGCCAGTAAGAAGAGCGGTCCAAAAAATCCGTTTCAAAAATGGACGCATGAGAGGTGCTGCATGGCAAGGTTGTTGATGATTGCAGATGATTTTACAGGGGCGCTGGACACGGGGGTGCAGTTTGCCGCCCGGGGGGCCAGGACCTGTGTGGTGACGGAACCGGAGTATGATTTTTCCCGAGCCGGCGGAGAGATTCAGGTGCTGGTGCTGGATGCCGAGACCCGGCACCTGCCGCCGGAGGCGGCCTACGGCGTGGTGCGCCGGGCGGTGGAGGGGGCCCTGTCCGCAGGGTTTACCCACATCTATAAAAAGACGGACTCCGCCCTGCGGGGAAACGTGGGCGCAGAGCTCTCGGCGGTGCTGGACGGCGCCCGGGCGGAGAGCATTCCCTTTCTGCCGGCCCTGCCCAAGATGGACCGGGTCACCCGGGGAGGCGTCCACTACATTGGCGGCGTGCCAGTGGCGGAGAGCGTCTTCGGTCAGGACCCCTTTGAGCCGGTGAGGGCTTCCAGCGTGCCGGAGATCATCGGTGCGCAGACGGACCGGCCGGTGGTGCTCCACGGCCTGGGAGAGCGCGCGGCGGAGCGGTGCCCCGGTATCCACGTCTACGACGCGGAGACGGACCGGGATCTGATGGAGACCGGGCTTCGGCTGGGAGGGGAAGGACTTCGGCTCTCCGCCGGATGCGCGGGTTTTGCGGCGGCCCTGGCGGAGCTCCTGGACCTGCGGGGCGCTCCTCCGGTGCTGCCGGACCTGGTGCCCGCCCTGCTTGTGGCCTGCGGCAGTGTGAACCCGGTAACGCTGCGGCAGATGGCGGTGGCGGAGGAGCACGGTTTCCCCCACATCCGCCTGAAGCCCCCACAGAAGCTGGAACCGGCCTGGCTGGAGAGTGCGGACTGCGCCGCTGCGGTTGAGAAATGGCTGGAGACCGCGGAGAGAGAAAAACGCTTTATTCTGGATGTCAATGACCCCGACGGCTGTGATGATACGGACCGCTACGCCGGGGAGCGGGGCCTCACTACGGAGGACCTGCGCCGGGGCATCTCCGCCCAGCTGGGACGGCTGGTCCGGCAGCTGCTGGACGGGGGGCTGGACGCCACCATTCTCTGCACCGGCGGCGACACCCTGCTGGCCCTGATGCGGGCCGTGAAGGTGGCGGAGCTGATCCCGGTGTGCGAGCTGGACACCGGCGCGGTGCTGACTGACTTTGTGTACAGGGGAAAGACCCATCATATTATTTCAAAATCCGGCGGCTTTGGAGAACCGGACCTGTTTTACAGGCTGGCCCTGTCTCTGGGCGCCGGGGATCAAGAGGAGGATGCAGTATGCTGACCAAGTACGAATTGAAGATGCCCCATGCGGTTTACAGCGGCGAGGACGCCCTGGGGCGGATTCCGGAGATTTTCGCGGCCAATGCCGTGAAGCGTCTGGTGGTCTTCACCGACAAGGGCATTGAGGGCGCGGGGCTTCTGGACTTCCCCATGGCTGAGGTCAAAAAGACCGGCGTGGAGACCGTGGTCCTGGACGACCTGCCGGCGGAGCCCAGCTACATGGAGGCCCAGAAGCTGGTGGACCAGTGCAAGGAGTGCGGCGCGGACTTCATCATGGCAGTGGGCGGCGGCAGCGTCATGGACACCGCCAAGCTCGCCAGCATCCTGATGACCGACGAATACGGCATCAAAGAGCTGCTGGACACCCCGGGCAGAGCCCGGAAGTGCATGAAGACCCTGATGATCCCCACCACCGCCGGCACCGGCTCCGAGGCCACCCCCAACGCTATCGTGGCCGTGCCTGAAAAGCAGCTGAAGGTGGGCATTGTCAACACGGAGATGATCGCGGACTATGTGATTTTGGACGCGGTGATGATTAAGAAACTGCCCCGGAAGATCGCCGCCGCCACCGGCGTGGACGCCCTGGCCCACGCCATCGAGTGCTACACCAGCAATAAGGCCAACCCCTTCAGCGATGTGTTCGCCCTCCAGGCCCTGGATATGATCTTGAACAACATCGAGCGGGCCTGCGACGACCCCGAGGCCATGGACGCCAAGAACACCATGCTTCTGGCCAGCTTCTACGCCGGCGTCGCCATCACCGCCTCCGGCACCACCGCTGTCCATGCCCTGAGCTATCCCCTGGGCGGCAAGTACCACATCGCCCACGGTGTGTCCAACGCCATCCTGCTGGCTCCCGTCATGCGGTTCAACGAGCCTGCCTGCCGTCCCCTGCTGGCCAAGGCCTATGACCGCTGCCTCCGGGGGGGCGCACAGACCGAGGAGGAGAAGAGCGCCGCCGTCATCGCCCGGCTGGAGGAGATCGTCAGGCACCTGGACATCCCCACCAGCCTCACCGAGTTCGGCGTGCCCCGCGAGGATTTGGAGGCCCTGGTGGCCTCCGGCATGGAGGTTACCCGCCTGCTGGTGAACAATATGCGTCAGGTCACCCCCAACGATGCCCGAAAGATCTATCAGGAAGTTCTCTGAATCCGGCAGGAATTTATATAAGGAGCGTGCGAACATGAAGCAGGTTGAGATCAAAGGGATCATCCCACCGGTCGTCACCCCCATGAACCCCGCGGACGAAAGCGTCAACATCCCCGAGCTCCGCAACCAGATCGAGCGGCAGATCGCCGCCGGCGCCCACGGCATCTTCCCCTTTGGTACCAACGGCGAGGCATACATCCTCAGCATGAAGGAGAAGGAGGAGATTCTGGAGGCCACTGTGGACCAGGTGAAGGGCCGTATCCCCGTCTATGCCGGCACCGGCTGCATCTCCACCCGGGACACCGTGTACCTCAGCAAGCGGGCCGAGGAGATGGGCGCGGACGCGCTGTCCATCATCACCCCCAGCTTTGCCGCCGCCAGCCAAAAGGAGCTGTACGACCACTACTGCGAGATAGCCAGGCATGTGAACATCCCCATCGTGCTCTACAACATCCCCGCCCGCACCGGCAATAAGCTACTGCCGGAGACCGTGGCCAAGCTCGCCCGTGACGTGGACGTCATCATGGGCGCCAAGGACTCCAGCGGCGACCTGGACAACCTCAAGGCGTACATTGAGCTCACCCGGGACGCCGGAAAGGACTTCGCCGTCCTGGCCGGTAACGACGGAAACATTCTCCCCTGCCTCAAGGCCGGCGGCGCCGGCGGCGTGGCGGGCCGGGCCAACCTGTGGCCCAGGACCATCGCCTCCATTTACGATTACTTCGTCTCCGGCGACTTGGAAAAGGCCCAGAAGGCCCAGGACTCCATTGTGGCCCTCCAGCGGGTGTTCAAGTTCGGCAATCCCAACACCATCATCAAAAAGGGCGTGGCCATGATGGGCTACCCCGTGGGCGACTGCCGCAGGCCCTTCAACTACCTCTGCGACGAGGGGATTGAGGAGCTGAAAAAGGTTTTGGAAGAGACCAAAGACCTCGGCTGACAACATATTAAGGAGGAGTACATATGAACAAGCCAATCTTAGGCATCACTATGGGAGATCCCTTCGGCAATGGCCCGGAGATTACCGTCAAGGCCCTGGCGGACAAGACGGTCTATGACCGCTGCCGTCCCCTGGTCATCGGCGACGTCACCGCCATGGAGTACGCCGCCAAGGCCGCCAAGAGGGTCTCCGGCATTGATATGAAAGTCCGGGCCATCAAGGCCGTCGGCGAGGCCAATTACGAGTACGGCGTGATCGACGTGTATGACATGGGGATTGTGAAGGTGTCCGATATCCCCGGCGACCCCGGGAACCCCAAGCCCTTCGGCCTGGGTGCAACGGCCCTGGGCGGCGAGGCGGCCTTCCAGTACGTGAAGAAGGTTATCGAGCTGGCCATGAACGGCGAGGTGGACGCCACCATCACCAACGCCCTGAGCAAGGAAGCCATCAACATGGCGGACCACCATTACAGCGGCCACACCGAGATCTACGCCGACTACACGAATACCTCCAAGTACACCATGATGCTGGCCCACGAGGAGCTCCGGGTGGTCCACGTCTCCACCCATGTATCCCTCCGGGAGGCCTGCGACCGGGTGAAGAAGGACCGGGTCCTAGATGTCATCCGCATCGCCAACGCCGGCTGCAAGGCCATCGGCATCAAGGAGCCCAAGATCGCCGTGGCCGGCCTGAACCCCCACTGCGGCGAGAACGGCATGTTTGGCCGGGAGGAGATCGAGGAGATCCAGCCCGCCATCGACGCAGCCATGGCCGAGGGCATCATCATCCCCGAGAAGAAGCCCACCCCGCCGGACACCGTCTTCTCCAAGGCGTTGGGCGGCTGGTACGACATCGTGGTGGTCATGTACCACGACCAGGGCCACATTCCCCTGAAGGTCAAGGGCTTTGTCTACAACAGGGCCGAGGGCCACTGGGACGCTGTGGCCGGCGTGAACGTCACGTTGGGCCTGCCCATCATCCGGGCCAGCGTGGACCACGGCACCGGCTTCGGCCACGCCGGCGACGGCCACGCCAACGAGCTCAGCCTGGTCAACGCCATGGACTACGGCATCCGCATGGCCAACGCCAAGGCGGAGGGCTGATCCCCTACTCTATCTTTGACCGGCCCTGCCGGAGAAGAATAGCCACCAAAAATTTGAAAGGAAGAAACACCATGAAAAAAGTATTTGCTCTGATCCTGACCCTGGCGATGGTGCTGAGCCTGGCCGCCTGCGGCGGCAATGACCAGCCCGCCAACAACGACACCCCCGCCAACAACGGCACCCCCGCCAATACCGACGCTTCCGCCCCCAGCGGCGAGCAGAGCACCGAGATCTCCGGCAATGTGGACCTGACCTTCGCGGCTCAGGAGGTGGGCACCGCGGCCTATAACTACGCCGCCGCCATCCAGACCGCCATTGTGAAGGAGATCCCCGGCGCCAACATCAGCATCACCACCACCTCTCCCGGCGGCGTGGGCGCGCCCGTCATCGTCAACGGCGGCGCTCAGTGCGACATTGTCATGTCCAACTCCGCCCCCGCCAAGTGGAGCATGGATGAGGGCATCCTGGGCAACGCCCCCACCCCCGACATTTGCGCCATTGCCGGCGGCCTGGGCCATGACTTCGTCAACGTCATGTTCACCCAGAAGTTTGTGGACGCCACCGGCATCACCACCGTGGAGGACCTGGTGGCCCAGAAGTATCCCGTAAAGCTGGTTATCAAGACCAACGGCACCTTCGGCGAGCTGGCCGCTGAGAAGGTTTTCGAGGCGTGCGGCGTAACGTTGGAGGATGTTGCCTCCTGGGGCGGCGTGGTTGAGAAGACCGGCGGCGACGCCATCAAGAGCGGCCTGCAGGACGACCTGTACGATATGACCATCGACCACATCGGCGCCGGCCAGGCCAACACCTCCGAGCTGTGCCTGACCCACGATATGTACGACGTGCAGCTGGGCGAGGAGACCATGGCCAAGATGGTGGAGATGGGCTATGACTATGTTACCGTCGACGCCAACACCTGGAACGGCCAGACCGAGGAGATCAAGACCGTGGGCTCCCAGCAGGTAATTCTGGTGCCCACCAGCCTGGACTACGCCGTGGCCTACCACATGGCCAAGGCCGTGTGCGAGAACAAGGCCGACCTCGCCAGCGCCGTGGCCGCCATGAGCTACTTTGATCCCGAGACCGCCGGCACCCTGACGCTCACCGGCGTGCCCCTGCATCCCGGCGCCGCCGCCTACTATGAGGAGATGGGCTACGCCCACGGCTGATTCCGGCATACATAGCGTACGGGCCTGAGAGGCCCTGACACGAAAACCCAGGGTCCGCCGGGGAACGAGGGCTTCCCCGTCCCCCGGCGGACCCGTTCCACACCATCCACGTACACCTGAGGAGGGGTATCGAAATAATGGGAAAGAAACTTGAATGGAGGCAGATGGCGGCGATTGCGCTGACAGTGGTGTTTTTTCTGTTCCAGATGTATCTGGCACTGATCAAGCAGCTTCCCACCCTGCTGCAGGCGCCCATGCACCTGCTCTTTGCCCTGGCACTGGTCTATCTCTATAATCCGCCTGATAAGAAGTACCGCAAAAAGCTCCAGAAGGAAAAGGGCGGCGCTGTCACCGAACAGGAGCTGAACAGGTTCGCCTGGTCCCGCTGGATTGACCTCGCTGTGGCGGTCTGCATCGTCTTCCAGGTCTACTACATCATAACCCGCTACCAGTCTCTAGTGGACCACGTGCTGTTTATCAGCCCTGTGGACGCCGTTGACATCGCCTTCATGGTCATTACCGTGGTGCTGCTGCTGGAGGCCGTGCGCCGTACCCTGGGCGGCATTCTCTTCGGCTTCATCCTGCTGTTCATTGTCTACGCCTGGACGGCCCAGTATCTGCCGGGCATCCTCTACACCCGGGGCAAGCCCGTGGCCGCCATGCTCAAGCAGTTTGCCGAGGGCATGACCATGAGCACCTCCGGCATCTTCGGTTCTCCGCTCCAGACGTCGGCCAACAGCCTGTTCTACTTCATCGTCTTCGGCGCCTTCTTCTCCGCCTTCGGCGGCGGCCAGCTGCTGATTGACATCGGCATGAAGGCCTCCAACAAGGGCTCCGGCGGACCGGCCAAGGCCGCCGTCATCTCCTCCGGCCTCATGGGCATGATCTCCGGCTCCGCCGTGGCCAACGTGGCCACCACCGGCGTTATGACCATTCCTATGATGAAGAAGGTGGGCTACGAGCCCGAAGAGGCCGGCGCCATCGAGGCCGTGGCCTCCACCGGCGGACAGGTCATGCCTCCCATCATGGGCGTGGGCGCCTTCATCATGGCCGAGATGCTGGGCATCTCCTACGGCCGCGTGGCCACCGCCGCCATTATCCCCGCCGTGGCCTACTACTTCGCCGTGTTCGTCCTGGTGGACCGGCTGGCCGCCAAACGGGCCAGCCGCCTGGACGGTAAGGCCGACACCACCATCAAGGTGGAGCGGAAGATCCTCCCCCGCCTGTACCTGCTGCTGCCCGCCCTGATCCTGGTGGTATTCATCGTCCGGGGTGCCTCGCTGATGCGGGCCGGCACCATGGGTATCTTCTCCTGCCTGGTCTGTGATGTCATCAGTTACTTCGTGGGCGAGAAGAAGGACTTCGTGGGCCTCAAAGGCATCTGGGAGTGCTGCATGGACGGCGCCAAGCAGGCCGCTGAGATCGCCATCCCCACTGCCGCCTGCGGCATCATCATCAACGTGGTCACCGGCCAGACGGCCCTGGCCACCAACCTCTCCGCCGTTATCAGCGGCCTGGGCACGGATATGCTGTTTGTGGCATTGCTGATCGGCATGGTGGGCTGCATGCTGCTGGGCATGGCCCTGCCCACTGTGGCGGCATATCTTGTGGGCGTCATCCTGTTTGTGCCCTGCATCCGTCCCATCCTCATCGCCAGCGGCATGGCCGATGCCACCGCCAACCTCTGTGCCAACATGTTCGTGTTCTACTACGGCATCATGGCCCAGATTACCCCGCCTGTGTGCGTGGCTTCTTACACCGCCGCCGGCATCGCTGACGGCAACGCCATGAAGACCGGCATCAAGGGCTTCCTGTTCTCCATGGTGGGCTTTATGGTGCCTTTCGTGTTCGTGTATAACCCCGCCATTCTGCTGGAGGGCACCATGGTGGAGATCATCCTGGGCGCGGCCATGCTGCTGGTGGGCACCTTCTTCCTGGCCACCGTGGTCTCCGGCTACTTCAGCATGGACCTGAGTGTGGTGGAGCGGGTGCTGCTGTTTGTGGCGGCCATCTGCCTCATCAGCCCCGAGATCATCACCTCCATTGTCGGTATCGTCCTGGGCGTAGTGCTCCTGATTCTGAACACCGCCCGGAAGAAAAAAGCTGTGACGGCCGCCTGACCCCGATGTGCGCGAAATGATCCGCATCCCCCTGCGAAACCGGCGGGCGGAACGGCCCGTGGCCGTTCCGCCCGCCTTTTCCTCAGAATTCAACAAGAAAGGCTGATTGTATGAGCTATCCTGTTCTGCCCGGACTGACCACTGACGGCGTGCTCTACCAAAATTTGGAGATGGGCACCGTGGAGGCTGTCATCCCCCCCGGCGTCCACCCCACCTGCCACTCCCCCGCCACTCTGGAGCTCCCCAACGGAGACCTTCTGTGCTGCTGGTTTGCCGGCACCTATGAGGGCAGTGCCGACGTCCACATTGTTTGCGCCCGCCTGCCCAAGGGAGCGGACCGCTGGACAGAGCCCGTGGACATCTCCGGCGACCCGGAGCGCAGCGAACAGAATCCCTCTTTGTTCTACGGCCCTGACAATGCTGTCTGGGCCATGTACACCGCCCAGAAGGACCGGCAGGCGGGGAAGGACAACATGCAGTTCACCTCCCAGGTCCGCCTCCAGAAAAGCGCTGACGGCGGATTGACCTGGGGTCCCTACGAGACCGTCTTCCCCCGGGAGGGCACCTTCTGCCGCCAGGCCATCCAAGTGCTGTCCAACGGCCGGTGGATCTTCGCCAACTGGCTGTGCACCGACTCCGTGGACGGCCTCTCCGGCGATCCCACCGCCTTCCAGATCTCCGGCGACCAGGGAAAGACCTGGCGCCAGGTGGATATGCCGGGGAGCAACGGAAGGGTCCACGCCAACGTGGTGGAGCTGGAGAACGGGCATCTTGCGGCTTTCATGCGGGACCGTGAGGCGGCCAATATCTACCGCAGCGAGTCTTTCGACTGGGGTGACAGCTGGTCTGAGCCCAAGCCCACGCCTCTGCCCAACAACAACTCCAGTATCAGCGCCATCAGGCTCCGGAGCGGGCGGATCGCCATCGCCTGCAACCCCACCTGCACGCCGGAGCCCACCCCCGGCAAGGCGGCCTGGCCCGGCCTGCGGTGCCCCGTGGCCGTGGCCCTCAGCGAGGACGGCGGCCTGACCTTCCCCATGATCCGCTGGATGGAGCGGGGTGAGGGCTTCATGGGCGACGAGAACAGGACCAACAACAAGCAGTACGAGTACCCCCACATCATGCAGAGCGCCGATGGCCGCATCCACCTGACCTACGCCGCCTTCACCCGCAAGGCCATCAAGTATGTCAGCTTCACCGAGGAGGACGTCATGGGGGCCAAGCGGGAGACCGTGGGCCTCTACAACCCCACCGCGGCTCAGTCCAGATGAGGGGAGCCGGTCATGGAGAACAAATTTGAGCTGGCCCACCTGGGCATCAACACCCCGGACCCGGGGACGGCGCTGGAGCTGGCAAAGCTCCTGAGCCTGGTGTTCAACCTGAAGCCCCGCCACGGACAGAAATCCGAGTTCGCCGGGGAGTATTTTGAGTGCATGAAGTCCCCCTTCCTGGGGCAAAACGGCCACATCGCCATGCGGACGCCGGATCTGGACGCCGCTGTGGCGGAACTGAAGGAGAAGGGCTTTGCCCTCAAGATGGAGACCGCGGCCTACACCGAGGACGGCAGGCTGAAAAACATCTATCTGGACGATGAGTTTGGCGGCTTCGCCATCCACATCATGCGGGGATAGCCCCCGGCCCGTGAGAGAAAGCACCCATGAAAAGAGGTCCGGCACCTGCGTGCCGGACCTCTTTTGACTTGCTGCAAAACCGCCGGACAGACAGATTCTAACCCTCAGGCCAGCCGGGCGGCGATGGCGTCCAGGAATTCCCCGCTGTCCGCGCCACGGGCCCGGAAGCCGGGTTCCACCAGGGGCAGGAGGTCCTTTGTCATTACGCCGTCCTCCAGGGTCCGGAGGGAGGCGGCCTCCAGCTGTTCGCCGAATTTCACCAGATCCGGAAGATTGTCCAGCTCTCCCCGGCGCTTCAGGGCGCCGGACCAGGCGAAGATGGTGGCCATGGGATTGGTGGAGGTCTTTTCGCCTTTCAAATAGCGGTAGTAGTGCCGGGTGACGGTGCCGTGGGAGGCCTCGAACTCCATGGTGCCGTCGGGGGCCACAAGGACGGAGGTCATCATGGCAAGGCTCCCGAAAGCGGCGGCGATCATGTCGCTCATCACGTCGCCGTCGTAGTTTTTCAGCGCCCAGATGAAGCCGCCCTT
>NZ_CAJULS010000022.1 GCF_910587525.1 uncultured Oscillibacter sp.
AAAATCCTTTGTTTTTAAGGCTTTTGGAGGATTTTATAGAAAACCTACGGTGAGCAATAGACGCTCATAGAATCGTGGTATTCAAATTCCAGTTTATCGGGCAGTTACTCATTATGGGTAACTGCTCATTCAGTCATTTTGACGAAAAGAAAAGTTTACAGGCCTTTATCAACCGCGAAAGGTAAAAGGGAAATAAAATCCGCAGTTGGTCCCCTCTACGGAGCGTAGATTGCTTTTTCCGCCGTTCCCGGTATAATAGGGGGTGGACAAGAGGAGGTGCGGCGTATATGGACCACACGAAGATCGGGCAGCTGATCCGCCGCCTGCGGCGGGAGCAGGGGCTGACCCAGCGCCAGCTGGCGGAGGAGATGGGCATCAGCGATAAGACCGTCAGCAAGTGGGAGCGGGGTATGGGGTGTCCCGACCTGTCGCTCCTGCCGGAGCTGTCCGATATTTTTCACGTCGGCCTGGACCAGCTTCTCACCGGAGAGCTGGAGGCCCGGGAGGCGTTAGGAGGAGACATGAAAAAAACAGCATTCTATATCTGCCCGGACTGCGGCAACGTGGTGGCCGCCATGGCGGACGCCTCCGTCTCCTGCTGCGGCAAGCGGCTGGAGGCGGCACAGCCCCAAAAGGCGGAGGAGGCGGACCGCCTTACGGTGGAGACGGTGGAAAACGATCTCTTTATCACATCCGATCACCCCATGTCAAAGGACCACTACATCACCTTCGCGGCCCTGCTGACCGGGGACAGCCTCATGCTCCGCAAGCAGTACCCGGAGTGGGGGCTTCAGGTGCGGCTCCCCGCCATCGGCCATGGCTGGCTGGTGTGGCATTGCTCCAAACACGGCCTTTTCTGTCAGCCGGTATAATTTTCCTGCCCCGCAGGTGGCGGTCCCATGGGACCGCCGCCTGCTCTTTCTATGGTTGCAGCATTATTTGCATGTTTTACGGCACCTTTTCGAGTGTTTTAATGTGTTGAGTGCTGTTATAATAAAACGTGCCAAAACCAGTGGATTCCCGGGGCAAATCAAGTTATGATGACAACACCGGACCCGCGCCCCAGACGGCCGCGGAGAATGGGGAAAGCCTCCGTACCGTGGACAGAACGAGGTTTTCATCTTAACTTGAGCGCCACTGGCGCGCGGAGGCATTTATGAAATTTTGGAAAATGAACGGCGCGGGCAATGACTTCCTGATCCTGAACAACCTGGAGGAGCGCCTCCCGGCGGAGGATTTCCCCCGGCTGGCCCGGACACTGTGCGAGCGGCACCTCTCCGTCGGGGCCGACGGCTTTATGGTGGTGGAGGCTCCCACTCAGGGCGGCGACTACAAGATGCTGTTTTTCAACTCTGACGGCACTATGGGGGAGATGTGCGGCAACGGCGCCCGCTGTATCTGCCGCTATGGCTATGAGGCGGGGCTTGCGGGAGAGATCCAGCGGGTGGAGACCACCGCCGGAATGGTGACCGGACAGCGCATCGACCGGCGCCGCTACCGGGTCCGCCTCAACGACCCCACCACCATCCGCCTGGACTGCCCCGTGGAGGTGGACGGCGTGACCTACCCCTGCGCCTATGTGGAGTTGGGCAGCCCCGGCCTGCCCCACGCGGTAGTGCCCTTCCAGGGCCTCCAGGACACGGACCAGGAAAAGCTGCGGGAGCTGGGCCGCAAGCTCCGCTGGCACTCCGCCTTCCCCAAGGGAGCCAATGTAAATTTCTACGAGCTCACCGGCCAGGACCAGATCTACGAGCACACCTTCGAGCGGGGCGTGGAGGACTTCACTTACGCCTGCGGCACCGGCACCGGGTCTGTGGTCACGGTGCTGACCCTCCAGGGCCGGGTCTCCGGCCGCGGCGTCCGGGCCCGGATGCCCGGCGGTGAGCTGGTCATCGACGTTGAGCGGGAGGGGGACCGCATCGCGGACCTCTACCTTACCGGCCCCACCAACATCGTCTGCAAGGGCGAGATCACTGACGAGGAGCTGTCCCTGTAATCCGGGGGGCCATATTCTCCTCCGCGGTGGCCCTGTCCTGCCCGTCACTTTCATTCAAAAACAGGAGGAACACTATGGAGAAGAAGACTATCGCGAAAAATTACACGTTCCTGGCCATTATGCTGGGGGCCATGGTTCTGGGTGCCGCCGCGGGCCGGATCTGGCCTGCCACGGAGGAAAGCGCCGGCGCCACAGTCCTGAGGCCCCTGGGCACCGTGTTCATCAACATGATGTTCTGCATCGTGGTGCCCATGGTGTTTGCCTCCATCTCCAGCGCTGTGGCCAATATGGAGAGCCGGAGGCGGGCGGGGCGGATCATGGGTGTCACCGTGGGGACCTTTGTGGTTACCGGCGCCGTCGCCGCCGTCATCATGTATGTGCTGATGATGGCCTTTCCTCCGGTGCTCACCGCGTGGACGGAGCTGCCCGCCGAAGAGCTGGGGGAGTATGCCTCCCTGGCGGATATGATCGTCAATTTCTTCACCGCCAGCGACTTTGTGGGCCTGCTGAGCCGCCGGGCCATGCTGCCTCTGATTGTGTTCTCTCTGCTCTTCGGCTTCTCCGTGAACCTCAGCGGCGGCAGGGACTCTTTGGTGGCCCGCTTCCTGGGGGATCTGACGGCCGTCATGCTGAAATTCGTCAAGATCGTCACCTATTACGCCCCTGTGGCCTTCTTCGGCTTCTTCGCCGACCTGGTGGCCACCTACGGCTCCCAGATCACGGAGAGCTACACCCGGGCTATGGCGGTGTACTATCCCCTGTGCTTTGTCTACATCTTCACGGCCTGGCCCCTCTTCGCCTGGTTCGGCGGCGGAAAGGGCGGCGTAAAAACCATGTTCCGCCATATCACCAAGCCTGCGGTGGTGTCTCTGGGCACCTGCTCTTCTGTTGCCACCATCCCCACCAACATGGAGGAGGCGGCGGATACCGGCATCAGCAAGGACGTATCCGACATGGTGCTGCCCCTGGGAGCCACCATGCACATGGACGGCTCCTGCTTTAGCTGCGTATTGAAGATCGCCTTCGTCCTGGGGGTGTTCGGCCAGCGGCTGACCCTGGGGATGCTGGTGCCGGTGGTCCTGGTGGCGGTGCTCAGCTCCGTGGGGATGAGCGGCGTACCCGGCGGCGGCTACATCGGCGAGTACATTATCTGCTCCATCTTCTTCCCAACCCAGATGGAGGTGGCCTTCCCCATCCTGGTGGTCATCGGCAACCTGGTGGACCCGCCGGCCACCATGATCAACGCCGCCGGGGACTATGTGGTGTGCTACATCGTCTCCCGCTTTGTGGACGGCAAAGACTGGCTGCAAAGGGCCCTGACCTCCAAAAAGTGAATTTCTGCTAATTCTGTTAATTTTTTGGGCCCCCAGAACGATTGTTCCGGGGGCCCTTTCTCAATTGTCATGCCATGAATTTAGAACAGTTCCCCCAAATACTAAAGAAAATTCAGCCGTCCGGCAGTATGGCCCCCAGAGCGGTCCGCCGAAGCTGGGCGGCGGTGAGCCGGAATTTTCGGTTTTTCATTTTCACTGTCGCACAAGTCCCCTCTTTTTTGCGGCCATATAGCGAGAACCGGTATTCACAACCGCTGAACACCGTCTTGGCAGGCCTTTTGCCGGGTACGGCTGTCTCTGCTGTAAAGAAAGACAAACCGGCCGCTTTCAGCGGCCGCAGAGGCTTCCGGCGCTGAAAAGTGCTTTTGGGGCGTTTCGGGTTTACGGGCTCCGGTCTCAAAATTCCAGCGGCTCCTGGCGCAGGGCCTCCATATGGGCGATCTCCTTCTCCCACATGGCGGCCAGTTCCGGCGTGGGCGTTCTGCCCCGGGCTCTCAGGCCCTCCGCCCGCTCCTCCACTGAGCGGATGTGCCCCAGGGGTTTGCTGCTGCACAGGGCTGTAAATCCTGCAAAGTCCTCCGTCAGGAAAATGAAGTCCCGGGGAGCCCGGTCGTGATAGAGGAAGTACACCCCTCCCGTTCCCTCGCCGGAGAGTCTCAGAGCAATGGTGTCGCCCCACGCGTTCTCCCCGATGGGCAGCATTCCCTGTTTTAAACAGCTGTGCAGGCTGCGGCCCAGCTTGTCAAAGTGATAATGCGGGTCCGCTCTGCCCAGGCCGTACAGCGCCCGCAGATCCGAGGACACCTCCCCGGTGTGAAAATCGGTGTTGGGGGTCTCTCCGCCGTTGTATTTCAGCAGAAAGCGGCGGTACTGGGGCGGGAGCTCCGCCTTGAGCCTCTTCTCAAAGGCGGCCGCCAGTGGTTCGATGTCCGCGGTGTCAAAGCCGGAAATCAGCATGGGGCCCCGCTCC
Source organism: uncultured Oscillibacter sp. (assembly GCF_910587525.1). Taxonomy (GTDB): domain Bacteria; phylum Bacillota; class Clostridia; order Oscillospirales; family Oscillospiraceae; genus Oscillibacter. Next base: position 4,301 of record NZ_CAJULS010000022.1, read on the forward strand.
GGCTCCGGGGGCCTTGGCGGCTCTGCCGCCGGAGGGACCGGAGACGCTCCTCCCCGGCCAAACAGTTTTTTCAAAATCATGCGGTCCTCCAGAATCTCCCGGCGGCTATGGATGACATTGCATCCACTCCTTCACGCTTTTGCCGGAGGGCGTGGCGGCCAGACCGCCCAGGGCCGTCTCCCGCAGCTCCGCCGGGAGGCGGCGGCCCACATCCCCCATGCAGTCAATGACCTCGTCCACCGGTACCCGGCTCTGGATGCCTGCCAGGGCCATGTCCGCGCAGGCGGCGGCATTTACCGCTCCAATGACGTTCCGCTTCACACAGGGCACCTCCACAAGGCCCGCGATGGGGTCGCAGACCAAGCCCATCAGGTTTTTCAGCGCCATGGCCGCGGCATGGCCGATCTGGCCCGCGTCCCCGCCCCGCAGGGCTGTCAGGGCGCCCGCCGCCATGGCTGCGGCGGAGCCGATCTCCGCCTGGCACCCGCCGGAGGCCCCGGCGATGCTGGCCCGGCAGCTGATGACCGCGCCGATGCCGGCGGCGACGTACAGCGCCTGTACCAGCGCGTCCTCCTCTGCCCGGCCTGCCTGATAGAGGGGCACCAGCACCGCCGGAAGCACGCCGCAGGCCCCCGCCGTAGGAGCCGCCACAATCCTGCGCATACAGGCGTTGGACTCTCCCACGCACAGCGCTGTGGCAATGACTTCCTGGAGGTAGGGCCCGCACAGGGCATCTCCGGCGGCGGTGTAGTCCCGCATCCGCGCTCCGTCGCCTCCCACCAGACCGCTGACGGACCGCCGGTCTCCCTCATAGTCCTCCACGGACGCCAGCATAGCCCGCCAGGTGGAGCGCATTCTCTCAAAGGAGGCCTCCGCCGTCACCTCCCGTTCCTCCATGTCCGTCTCCTGTACGACCTGCCAAAAGCGTTTGCCGCCCGCCCTCGCCGCGTCAAAAATCTCCTGCATGGAATCCAGGGCCATCTCATTCCGCCTCCTTCTCGTAGTAGGTTACCCGCTCCACACCGGGGATTTCCGCCACCATCTCCCGGGTCACCGGGGAGATGCGCTGGTCGGCCTCCAGCACCATCAGGGCGTCGCCGCCCCGCCGGTCCCGGCACAGGCTCATGTTGGCCACATTCACCCGGAATTTGCTGAGCTCCCGGGCAATGGACGCCAGGGTGCCGGGGATGTCGTGGTGGCGGACGATCAGGGTGTTAAAGTCCCCCGTAAAGTTCACGGCGACGCCGTTGACCTGTTCCACCCGGATGCGTCCGCCGCCGGTGGAGGCCGCCCGCAGCACCAGACGGCGGCCGTCCTCCGCCGTCACATCCAGCACTGCCGTATTGGGGTGGGCGTCCCGCAGCTGGACCGTCCGAAAGGAAAACGCCAGCCCCTGCTCCGCCGCCAGGCGGAAGCTGCCAGGCACGTCCAGATTGTCCGGGGCCATGCCCAGAAGGCCCGCTACCAGGGCCCGGTCCGTACCGTGGCCCCGCCCCGTCTCGGCAAAGGAGCCGTACAGCCCGATCTCCGCCCGGACAGGTTTTGCGTCCAGCAGCGTCCGGGCCATCCGGCCGATGCGCACCGCCCCCGCCGTGTGGGAACTGGAGGGTCCCACCATCACCGGGCCCAGAATATCAAAAATATCCAACATTGCCATCAATCCTTTCGCCGCCGGCACCGTTTATAGTCGGCGCGGTTGAAAAGACCTCTCGGATGATTTTCAGCAAAACGCCGCAGGACGGCCCTCCGCGCCTGACAATATTCTTTTTTAGCGTACCACACCGGCCTTGTTTTCACAAGTCCATTCTTTGCCGGAGGGTGTCCACCGCGCATTTTATCATCCGCAATTTTGGTTTTGTGGCAGCAGTCTTGACCAGGGACCCCGCTCCGTCCGGGTGAAAAAAGCGGGATGCCGTTCGGCATCCCGCTGCGATATGCTCAGTCCAGCACCTGTACGGCGGCCCCCAGCACGCCGTCGCCGATATAGACGCTGAGCGTGCCGTCGATCTCGCCCTCCCAGATGTGGTCGTAGTCGGGCAGAGCGGCCATCAGCTTCTGGCGCACCAGCTCCATCTCCGCCGGCGCGCCGCCGTTGGCCACCGCCAGATTGTACCGCTTATGTTCACCGCAGGCCTTTACCGCCATGGCCACCAGCTTGTCCATCACCTGGCTGCGGCCCCGCACCTTGGCCACGGACTGGAGCTGCCCGTCAGGGGCGAAAGTGATGATGGGCTTGATCTGCAGCAGCGTCCCCGCCGTGGCGGTGACCTTGCCGATGCGCCCGCCCTTTTGCAGGTACTCCAGGGTGTCCACGGAGAAGAAGGGGTGGGACCCGGCAATCAGCTGGGGTGCGCGGCGCTCTGTCAGCTCCTCCCACTCCATGCCGCCGCGGATGTCCTCCGCCAGCTGGAGAAGGGTCATCCCCATGCCGAGGGACCCGCTGAGGGAGTCGTACACCTTCACCGGCAGCATCCCCCTGTACTCCTCGCCGATCAGCCGCACCAGATTGTAAGTACCCGACAGGCCGCTGGAGAGCATCACGGCGATGACGCCGTCATAACCGTCCATGACGATCTGGCGCAGGGTCTTCTCAATGTCCTCCCCGGAGGGCAGGGAGGTCTGGGGAAGCTCTCCGGAGCGCAGGCGGGCATAGATATCCTCGCCAAAAATATCCACGCCGTCGGAGTACTCCCCATCGGCACACAAAATCCGCAGCGGCACCCGGTAGATGTGGTTTTCCTCCGCCAGGCGGGGGGACAGGTCGGCGCAGGAGTCCGTCAGCAGGGCGATCTTTTGTGGAATCATAAGTCATCTCCCATTTTTTCAAGGAATGCGTCAGGGCATTGGGACAATTATTGCACAAAAAATCAGAAACTGCAAGAGGGAAAATCGCTGGGGAGTGTCCAACCGCAAATTTTATCGTCCGCGATTTTGGTTTTGTGACTGCCGCTTTGCAGGGGCGGGGATCTGTCCCCGCCCGTTTTCCCGAAAATGCCACCGGCGGATAGGCCGGAACAGGACCCGGCCCCTGCATCAAATCCGCGAAGAGGACCCTCCCAATCGCTGTCCTGCTTGAGAAATACGCCGAAAGATCATTCCGGCGCATTGCCGGCCATATTGATTGTTCCGGCGCTGTATGGTAGAATGATTATAGTTTCCAGATGGAGGTGGCGGCCGGATGATCGGGGTTTATTTCAGCGGAACCGGAAACACAAAATATTGTGTTGAAAAGTTTGTGCGGGAATATGATCGGGAGGGGAAGGTATGCTCCATTGAGACGGAAAACGCGGCGCAGGAGATTTGCGCACACGAGGAAATAATTATAGGCTATCCAGTGCAGTTCAGCAGCATTCCGAAAATATTACAGGACTTTACCGTTGATCATTGGTGCATCTGGAAAAACAAAAAAATCTTTATTATCGCCACAATGGGACTGTTCAGTGGAGACGGAGCAGGAGTGCTTGCCCGCCTGCTGACCAGGTATGGCGCGGTTATAATAGGAGGGCTTCATTTGAGAATGCCCGACAGCATCGGTGACGAAAAAGCACTGAAAAGAACCCTGGAGCAAAATCAAGAGTTGGTGCTGAGGGCGGGACATAAGGTTGAAAAGGCTGTACAGGAATTAAAAAGCGGCCATCCCTCCCAGGATGGGATTGGTTTTTTGAGTCAAATGGCAGGGCTGTTCGGGCAAAGATTATATTTTTATAATAGGACGAAAGAGTATTCCGACAGATTGAAAATTGACGGAAACAAGTGTACCCGATGCGGAAGGTGCGCGTTGATCTGTCCTATGAAAAATATTTCTCTGGGGAAGGGACAGGCCATACCAAACGGCAGGTGCACAATGTGTTATCGATGTGTCAATTTTTGCCCTGCGCAGGCGATCACGTTGCTGGGGAAAAAGGTTTATGAGCAGTGCCATATTGAAAAGTATTTGTGATATGGTTGAAGCACTTGAACATCCGCAATTTGCGGATGTTCAACCAGCGGGGCGAAGACCCGCTGGACGGGCTTTGCCCGTGTGCCTCGACTATGAAGTCAAACGCACGACCGTTTATGCAGTCCCTGGCGGCAGTTTTACTGCCGCCAGGTTGAAAAGAATCATTCTGATTCTTTTCAAGTGTGCTGACTATACAATTCCATATCTGAGCGGGGCTGCCCTATCCAATTGGCGAAAAATTTCGGCGGCTGCCCCGGGAGGACGGAAGGCGGGAAGAGCCCCTGTCTCAATCTGCGGGGAAAGCCGGTACAGCAGGCCCTGTTTGAAAAATGTCAAAACGCCCAAGTGGGAGAGTTTTGATTCCAGCCATTTTCCTGCCTCTGACGAGGCGGGCCGAAAAGACAGGAAGATTACAGGAACAGAATTGTCAGGTTTTATGCTTCAATTCTTGAAAAAACATAGGAAAGGACTGCTTTTATGAATCGTTCCGCACTGGTCACCGGTTCCTCCCGGGGCATCGGCCGGGCCGTGGCGCTGACACTGGCCCGGCAGGGCTGGCCCGTCTGCGTCAATTACCTGGAGCACAGGGAGGCGGCGGAGGAGACGGTGGCCCTCCTCCGCTCCGAGGGCCGGATGGCCATGGCCTTCCAGGCCGACGTGGCAGACCGCGCCGCCGTGAACGGGATGGTCCGCGCCGCCTCGGAGACCCTGGGCCCTGTGGAGCTGCTGGTGAACAACGCCGGTGTGGCGGGCCAGTGCCTGTTTCAGGACATTACCGACGAGCTGTGGGACCGGTACCTGGGCGTCAACCTGGGGGGCGCCCGGAACGCCATCCAGGCGGTGCTGCCCCACATGATCTCGGAGAAACGGGGCTGCATTGTCAACATCTCCTCCATCTGGGGCCTCCGGGGCGCCTCCTGCGAGGCGGCCTACGCCTGCACCAAGGCGGCCCTCATCGGTCTGACCCGCTCCCTGGCCCTGGAGCTGGCCCCCTCCGGCATCCGGGTGAACTGCGTGGCCCCCGGCGTCATCGACACGGATATGGTGCAGGTCCTGGGACGGGACACCCTGCGGGATCTGGCGGAGCAGACGCCCGTGGGCCGTCTGGGCACGCCGGAGGACGTGGCCCACGCCGTGGCCTTTTTCGCCTCGGAGGGCGCCTCGTTTGTCACCGGCCAGGTTCTCTCCGCCGACGGCGGCTTTATCGTCTAGGCCCTGTTTGAAAAATGTCAAAACGCCCAAACGACGGACCTTTTCCGCCGCCCTGCGTTGATTTCCCCTGCCATGCACAGAGTTTGGCTGCGTCAAATCACCTGGACCGGCAAAAAATCTCGCCGCTGCGTATTTCGCCATCGGTCAAACAAGGCCTGGCGGGGACAGCATATTTCTGCCGCTTCCGGGAAACACTGAGGAAAAATCCCATGGGAGGCAGAAATATGGAATATCTCAACGCGTTTCTTTGCGGCGGCATCCTCTGCGCCACCGGACAGATCCTGATTGACAAGACCCAGCTGACCCCCGCCCGCATCCTGACGGGCTACGTGGTGGCCGGGGTGCTGATCAGCGCCCTGGGGCTGTACCAGCCCCTGGCGGACTGGGGCGGCGCCGGGGCCACGGTGCCCCTCACCGGCTTCGGCCACGCCCTGGCCAAGGGTGTGAAAAAGGCCGTGGGCGAACAGGGCTGGCTGGGGATCCTCACCGGCGGTCTCAGCGCCACCGCCGGCGGCATTACCATGGCGGTGACGGCGGGTGTGGTCATGGCGCTGCTCTTCAAGCCGGGAGACAAGCGGTAAACCGGCGGGCCGCCGGAGGAAGTCCGGCGGCCTTTTGACAATTGTAACAAATCACTTGAATTTTGTATTTTTTTTGTCACTTTTTTGTGGTTCTTTTTGCCGCCGTTTCTGTCATACTGTATTTGTCAGAAAATTCGACAGAAAGGACGTTTTTTCGATGCCCCGTTTTACTGCCCTTCTCCTTCTGCTGGCCCTCCTGCTGTCCCTGAGCGCCTGCGGCCAGACGCCCTCCGAAGCCCCGCCGCCGGAGGACCCCGCGCCCCCTGTCCAGGATGAGACCCCCGAGCCCGAACCGGAGCCTGAACCCGAACCCTACGAGATTTTGGACCCTGCCGTGATGCCGGATGGCGGCAGCCGGGACGGCGTGCCCTACGCCGCGTGGGACGGCATCGTGGAGCACCTGTTCTTCCACCCCGTGGTGGCATACCCGGAGCTGGCCTTCGACGGCGACGCCCAGGCCGACGGCATTGACGACTACATGGTCACGGCGGACGAGTTCACCAAGATCCTCCAGAGCGTCTACGACAAAGGCTATGTGCTGGTGGACATCGGCGATGTGTGGAGCGAGACGGAGGGGGAGGACGGCCAGCCTCAAATGGTCCGCAACACCCTGTATCTCCCCGAGGGGAAAAAGCCGGTGATCTTCTCCTACGACGATACCAATTACTACCCCTACATGCTGGAAAACGGCTTTACTTATAAGCTCATCATCGGCGATGACGGCAAAATCACCTCCTGGGGCAAGGACCCGGAGGGCGGCGAGGTGGTCAGCCGGGACCTGGACGCCATCCCCATGCTGGACAAATTCGTGGAGGAGCATCCGGATTTCTCCCCCTTCGGCGCCAAGGCCAGCCTGAGTCTCACAGGGTACTGCGGCATTCTGGGCTACCGTACCCAGACGGAGAAGGAGGACCAGTCCCCCGAGCATGAGGCCAACCGCCAGAGGGAGCGGGAGGCGGTGAAGCCCATCATCGCCGAGCTCAAGCGCACCGGCTGGACCTTCGGGAGCCACACCTGGGGCCACATCAACCTGGCTAAAAAGTCCCTGGATGTGGTGACGGCGGACACGGAGAAGTGGCTTGACGAGGTGGGCTCCCTGGTGGGGGAGACGCCGATTTTGTACTACCCCCACGGCGCCCGGCCCGACGGCAACGACTGGACCCAGACCGGCCCCATCTTCCAGTACCTCCAGAGCCAGGGATTCCGGGTGTTCTGCTCCGTGGGCACCGAGAGCTTCAGCTTCATCAAAAAGGACCTCTGCGCCGTGATCTGCGACCGCCTCCACCCCGACGGCACCACCCTCCGCCGCTCCCGGGAGCGGTACCTGCAATTTTACGATGCCAAGGATATCATGGACGTGGACGTCCGGCCCCAGAGGGAGATCCTCTGGGAGTGAGGAGGCAGATATGAGACGGTTTTTGAAGGGACGGGCGCTTCCCGCCGCCGCGCTGGCGGTCATCACGGCGGCCGCCAGCGCCCTTGCCGGAAGGGGCGGCCCTGCGGGGTTCCCCGGTTCGGAGGAGCTGCCGAACCTGGGCTGGGAGGCGGCGGAGGATGTTCTGCTGGGCCTTCCCCGGCAGGAGATTTTGAACGCCTGGGGAGAGCCGGATGGGACGCTCTCCGGCTTCTTCGGGGACATCTACGAGCTGGAGAGTGGCGGACAGGTCATTCTGTACTACGACACGGAACCCATGAGCCAGGGGACAGCCGATTCCAGCACCGTCCCGGTGTGGTACGTCTCCTGCCCGGTCACCAAAATCCCTCCGTTGGAGGACATCGGTTGGTCTTCCAGGCTTCCCGCCGTTCTGCCGGGCCATACCCGTGAAGAGGTTCACGCCGCCTGGGGCGAGCCCCATAAAGAGACGGTCAATGAACAGCAGGACTATTTCTGCGACGTATACTGGCCGGATGAGAGCCACAGCGTTGTTGTATATTATGATACGAAGTCCATGGACGCGGGAACGGCGGATGAGCGTACCGTCCTGTACGTCTCCCTGGGAGAAGTTTAACAAGGAGGAAAGCGCTATGACAAGAGAGGAACTGAAAGCCGCGGCCGTATCCATGCTGGACCGGGCCTACTGTCCCTATTCCCGCTTCCCCGTGGGGGCGGCGCTGGAGTGTGAGGAGGGAACGGTTTACACCGGCTGCAACGTGGAGAACGCCGCCTATCCGGCGGGGATCTGCGCCGAGCGGAACGCCATCTCCCACGCCGTGGCGGAGGGACACACCCGTTTCCGCCGCATCGTCATCGCCGGGCAGGGGGAGGACTTCTGCACCCCCTGCGGCATCTGCCGCCAGGTAATGCGGGAGTTTGCCCCGGAGCTGGAGGTCATCTGTCTCAACGGCGCGGGGGAGGAGCGGTCCTTTACCCTGCCCGAGCTGCTGCCCCACAGCTTCGGCCCGGAGTTTCTGGAGTAACGGCGGCGCACTTGGAACCCATAGCCGCTGAAAGCCTGATTAAAAAACTGAGCGAGCGCCCTGACCGGGGCGTTCGCTCAGTTTTTGGAAGGGTGTCACGCGTCGGGCCGGGGCGGGGCGTCCGTATCCAGCAAAAACCGCTCGTAGGCGTTGATAATGGTGGTCTCCCCCCGCCGGAGGACCCGGGGCAGGTCGGCTCCGTAGTTGGCGTGGACGTGGCCGTGGATCAGGTACTTTGGCTGGTACTTGTCCACCAGGCGCAGGAGAGAGGAGAAGCCCTGGTGGGCGTAGTCCTCTCCGTCGCCGTAGCCCAGGATAGGGGAATGGGCCAGCACGATGTCCACGCCGCCGCTGCGCCACAGCCGGAACCGCAGCCGCTGGATACGGGCTTCCATCTGCCGCTCGGTGTACTGGTGGGGGCCGCCGCTGTACAGGTAGCTCCCTCCCAGCCCCAAAATCCGCAGGCCCTTGACCCGGAGAATGCGGTCCTCCGCGCAGTCGCACCCCTCCGGCGGGTGCTGGTCGTAGGTCATGTCGTGGTTGCCGTGGACATAGATCAGGGGGACTCCGCCCATGGTTACAAGAAACGAGAGGTACTTGGAGCTCAAATCCCCGCAGGAGAGAATCATGTCCACGCCGTCCAGCCGCCCGGGCCGGTAATAGTCCCAGAGGGCGGGACACTCCTTGTCGGAAATCAGCAGCAGCTTCACAGGATGGGGTCCTCCTTCTCCGGAGGAATGTCCTCCCGGTAGACGCCCTGGAGCCGGACGATGGACCGGGCCATGGGCAGCAGGTCTTCATAGGCGGGGATGCTCCCCTCCACACAGCCGCTGAGCTGGTCCATGTGGAGAATTTCCTCCGTGGTGGCCCCCTGGAAGGGCTGGATGGACCCGTCGATAATCCCCCGGCGGAGGATCTCCGCCAGCTTTCGGACGCCGGCAGGCAGGTCGTCCGCCAACAGGATGTCGATGGCACGGCTGTTCATGCCCCACCAGTAGTTGACGGCCTGGCTTCCCCGGGGACTCAGGGCGTCCCAGCCGCCGTTGAAGACGCCCCGGACCAGGTTGGTGTACACATTTCCCCAGTGCCAGTAGGGCGAGGCCAGGGCGTGGAATTTCCCGTTTTCCACCCGGCACAGCCCCCAGGGCTCCCGGATGCGGTCCGGCGTGGGGATGTCCCGGTTGGAGATCAGGGAGACCCCCTGCCGGGCCAGGTCCTCCATGGCGTCCTCCTCCACGCAGGACCAGCGGAGGAGGATGTGTGCGTCAGGGTTGGTAAGCTGGGCCCCCTGGGCAAAGGCGTTGATGCTGGCGGGCACGCCGAAAATGGGGCTGGAGGCCACATATCCAATGCGCCCGTCCCGGCTCATGGCACCGGCAATGGCCCCGGCGATAAATTTCCCCTCGTAGATGCGGCTGTAGTAAGTCTGCACACCGGCGTAGGGCATGGAGACGGAGCAGTTGAACACACGCACGTCCGGATGCTGGGCCGCTGTCTTCCGGCAGGCCCCGATCAGGGGCGGCGTGACGGCGAAAATCAGCTGGGCCCCGTTTTCGGTGGCGGCCTCCATGGCGGCCTCAGCCCCGCCGCCGGTGTGAGCGCCGTTGAACACCTGGGTGGTCACCCGGTCCCCCATGACGGCCTCCAGATACTGCCGTCCCAGGTCGTGAGCCCGGGCCCAGTCGCTGTGCTCTGGCAGCTGGTCGCTGATGAACGCCACGTTGAGGTGGGTGGGCTTGCCCTTGAAGAGGCGGCCCAGGAAACTGCTGTCCTTGGGCTCCGGCGCGTCGGTTTTGACCTCGATGGGCTCTGTCAGGGCCTTGATATCCGCCCACACGGCCTTGATGCTCTTTGTGAGCTCTGCGGTGGAGAGAGACACCAGCTGGTCAAAGTCATAGACCTTCAGCCACACCAGCAGGGCGTCCGCCGTGGTGATGGGAAGCTCCCCGCCCCCCAGCTTCCGGAAGGGCTCCTGAAAGTAGGTATACCCGGCGGTGAAGCGCCGCCGCTCATCGTCGGTCCACACGTGGTCCGGCTCATACCCCAGGGCCTTCTGGAGCTTCTGGAAGCTGCCGGTCCGGCTGAACCGCACCCGGTAGAGCTTCGTCTGCGGATAGGACTCCATGAAGTCGTAATAGGCCTGGATCTCCGGGTCCTCCGACCATATGGGCACCATCCGGGTCACATAGCCGGAGATCACCGGTGCGCCGTAGCTCTTGAGGACGCTGACCCGCTTGTTGCCCTCCTGCACATAGAAGCGGCCCAGGTACTCAAAGCAGCGGATGGGCTCCCGGATGCCCTCATCTCCCAGGTGAGCCGCACAGAGGTCCATCCACTTGGAGGCGAACTCCGTGTCCGGGTCCAGCAGGGGCATGAAGTCCGCGGCAAAAGCGGTGCGCCGCCCCGCCGTTTTGGTGCCCTTGATCTGGTCGATGGGGATCTCCACCACGCCCAGGTCCATCTGCCCGGCCACCATGGTCTCGCTGATGATCTCGTCCAGCACCTGGGGATAGGGATACCGCCCCCGGAGCACGCAGTCGTGATAGGTCTTGCGGCCCTGTTTCAGCGCGGCGGCGTATTGTGTCGCGGCCTCCTGCCGGCTCATAGGATCGCCTCCTGTTTAATCGTTTGCTTCCCTATGATTCTATCGGATTTTTCGGCGGAATACAAGGATTCTTTGACGTTTTTCAATCCAAATTTCGCGGGGCGGCGGAGGGAAAATCCGGCTGTTTTGACGGAGGGGGGACGAGGGAGGGGCCGCGCCCGCGGCGCGGCCCCCTTTTGCCGGAGAATGGTATTTACTGCCGAAGCGGTACTGCTCGGCGGTCAGCTTGACCTGGGCCGGCGTGTCGGCCATGGCCCGGGCGTGCAAGGTCAGCTGATTCTCAAGAGGCAGTCCGGATTGATCCGGAAAGCCCGGGTCAGCTTCTGGCCCGCGGGGACCCGCACGGTGCCGAACTTGTCGGAGCAGCTGCCCACGGTATCAGGCCTGGTGATTTCAATCTGTACGTCTGATATCCCGGTGTTCTCAATGGTGATGGCCGCATATTCTCCCAGGTACGGCGTAAAGGCAAAGGTCCGCTCCAGGCTGCTCTCGCTGCTCTCAGGGAACTGGTCCTTTATGGCGGTGCCGGACCAGCTGCCCAGGTCCATCTCCGCTGGGTCCGCCTCAGTGAACATGCCGCAGGTTACGCCGTATTCGGGTTTCAGCGGTGTGGACTGGATGTCCCTGTCCCACCGGGCATTTTCCCATTCCAGCTCTTCCGGCGTTTTGGGGGGTGGTTACCACCACTGAATCGTTACCCGGTGTCACAAGCGTATCATCTGTCACCCATATGGACTTTCCGTTGATCTCAATCTGATGCATATCAAAGTCACAAAGAGGCTCGCTGGTCCACCAGATATTCTCCATGATCCCCTCGTCCGTTTGTTTCAGCAGCAGTTCACCCTGTTCATCGCGGAGATACTGGGCGCCAAAGTCCATACAGTTCAGCTTCTCATTGTACTCCGCCCCCATGGACACATCCAGAATGTCCCCGATGGTCTCCGCCTCCACGTAGTAGTGAGCCGCTCCCTTCTCGCCGGTATAGGTCAGTACAGCGGGAATCTCCACTCCGTTTTCCGCTGTCTAGCTTCTCGCCGGAAGCCATCCGCTCCATGCCGAAGAGGGCGATGTCCGCCTCCCCGCAGGCAAGGCACAGGTCCCCCGCCTGTACCTGGGGCCGGGCGCTGTAGGTGAGGATGCCGTCCCGGGCTGCGGCCCGGTCCTGATAGTCCTCCGGCTGGTTGGCGTACACCGCCGTGCCCAGCAGGGCCACCGCCGCCGCCAGCAGGATGATTCGCTTCCAGAGCTTCTTTTTCCTCCGCCGGGGCAGCAGGAACTGCAGTTTCTCCTCAAAGGCCGGGGAAAACGCGTGGGTGCAGTCCGTCTGCCCCGGCAGGGTGTCCAGATACCGCTCCGCTGCCTCCGCCGCCGCGTACAGCATCTCGTCCGTAATTCTCATACGGCCTCCCCTCTCTCTGTCAGCTCCGCCGTGAACCGCCGCCGCCTGGCCCGGTAGAGGCCGATGGCCTCCCGCTCCGCAACCGTCGCCGCCAGGCACCGGGTCCGGGGCCCCAGGGACTGCGGCAGGCTGTGCTCCGCCAGACTGAGGAAGGCCATGTGCACCGCGTCCTCCGCGTCCTGTTCATTTTTCACGATCCCGTAGGCCACATGGTACACCAGTCCCCGGTAGGCCGTATACAGCGCCTCGAACCGCGTCCGGTCCTCAGGGCTGTCCAGAGCCTGTAAATAAATCAGCATGTCTCCGCCTCCCTCTGTACACTGCGACGGTCCACCCCGGCAGGATGTGACAGCAGGTTTGAAAAAAATTTCAAATTCCAAAAACCAAAAACGGAAAAGCGCCGCCCTCTGAAAGACAGAGGACGGCGCACGCTTATTCTTCAGTTTCCAGCAGGTCCTCAAAGAACACGGGGTACTCCCTCGCGAACCGGTCCAGCAGCATGCACGCCACCTCCCGGCACTGGGGATGGGCCGCCGTGTCCGCCCGCAGGCGGAAGAAGTGCCGCCACTCCCGCAGGTCCATGGTGGTTACCAGCTCCGTTTTCAGGGAGTTGGGCAGGACGGAACGGGCCTCCTGGGGGGTGGCCCCCAGCTCGATCATCTGGAAGTAGCTGCGTTCGGCGTTCTCCATGGCCTGCTGCCACACGTCGTACTTTTTCCGGTCGCTCTCGTTATTCAGGTCGTAGCGGAAGCCGGTGGCCAGGTCGATGCAGGTGATCTGGCGGCCGAATTTTTCTTTCACATAGTTGCAGTACCGGGTGCTCTCCTGGGAGTAGCTGGCGATGCGGTGGCGGACGATCTCATGGGTCACGCCCCGGTCGCAGATGAATTTCACAGTGATGCTCCCGTGCTCGATGACGGACTCGTGGCCCCGGCGGATGATCCCCCGGATAAACTTCTCCGCCGACCCCTCCTCGATCCGGTCCTCGCTCTTATAGCAGACACGGCCGATGCGCTCGATGCGCCGGAGCATGTCCCCATAGGGCTCCGTGCTGAGCAACTCCACCGTGGGTTTTTGGATAATCATTTTGATTCTCTCCTTACATTCATGTTTCTTCCTATTATAATTTAATTTTTTCTCTCAGGCAAGGTCTTGGGAGGAAAATTGGTGAAACGCCGCCTCTGCGCCGCTGCTCTCCCCGGAAAATCCGCCGGATCCCTGACGGCGAAACCTGCTCTGCTCCGCCATTCCATCAATTTTCAGACCCGAAGGAGACGGTTTTGGTTGTTTTTCGACATCTGTTGTGATACAATACCGGCAGTGCCGTTATTTTCCTGAGGCGGCAGTTTTTTCAAAAGCACTTTCGCCGGGTCCTTCCGGCTCTCTTTTAGGAGGTTTATTCTATGCTGGTACCAAACCGCTTGAAATCCCTGTACGAGGGCCCTATGCCCCCCATGGGGCTGACGGACTACGAGTCCTTGTCAAAGTTTTTGAACGCCGGCGCCCAGCGCTGCAAGACCTCCGGGCGGAATTTCGACCTGTTTCTGGACTGGGCCATTCACGCGCTGCTGGCCAGCCTGACTGCTGACAGCGCCGCCCGGATCTTTCTGCCCAAGACCAGGACCTCCCCTTTTGTACTGGACGACCTGATCCCCCTGTCCAGCATTCCTCCTGTGGGGAAGAAGCGGGTTCAGCTCAGCGAGACCCACCTCATCGCCCCGGTGTGGAACAACACAGACCTGGGGCTGGCCCTGGAGGCCTTTTACGACAGTGGCTTTGAGGACGTGAAGATCGAGCAGCGCTTTGGCGGCGCATACATCGAGGAGCTGCGGCTGGCCATCATCGACTCCCCGTCGGACGTGGACATCCCCAACGTGCTGCGGGTGTGGAACCGGGGCAGCCTCCAGCTGGACACCTACACCCTGAAAGCGCTGGAGCCGGTGTTGCGCACCAACGGTGACGCCTGGTATCTCCAGGACGGGGAGAGCGAGCGGGCCGAGCCCGTGCGGGAGCCCCGAATGGCGGCGCTCTACAACTGCGGCCTGCGGCGCTACTGCGGAAAGTAACCGCTGCGGGCATGCGTCCCCCAGCTGTCTCTGTATCTCAGGACCCGGGCCCTTGAAAAGAGGGCCCGGGTTTTGCTGTTGAAAATTTTCCCGGGGCCGCTGCGACCCCAGGACCGCAAATGCGTACATACATAAGTGAAGAGCGCGCTTCAAAAGCAAAGAGAGGAGGCAGAGAATGGAGGATCAGAAAATCATAGAACTGTACTGGGCCAGAGAAGAGGAGGCCATTCGGGCGACGTCCGATAAATACGGCAGGCTGTGCCGGTCCATTGTGGGGAGCATCCTGGTAAGCCCCGAGGACGGCGAGGAGTGCGTCAACGACACCTGGCTGGGGCTGTGGAACGCCATTCCGCCCCGGCGGCCCAGCCGGCTGGCGGCCTATGTGGGCCGCGTGGCCCGAAATCTGGCGCTGAAGCGATACGACTATGTCACTGCCCAGCGGCGCAGTCCGGAGGCCGTCCGCTCTCTGGAGGAGCTGGAGGGCTGCGTCTCCGGCCGGGAGAGCGTGGAGACGGAGCTGGAAAACCGCCGGATCGAACAGGTCATTGAGGACTTCCTCTGGAGGCAGGAGGAGGAAAAGAGAACCGTTTTTCTACTGCGCTACTGGTATTTCATGTCTATTGAGAACATCTGCCGCCGCACGGGGTTTGGCGAGAGCAAGGTGAAGTCCATGCTCAGCCGCACCCGGCAGAAGCTGCGGCAGCACTTGGAACAGGAGGGAATTGAGCTATGAACGGACGGCAGTTTTCGGACCGCATCGGAAACGTGGATGAGAAATTGATCCAGCAGGCGGGGGAGGCGCCCAACTACGCCGCCCGCCGCAGGAGGACCTTCCTGCGCCGTCTGGCGGCCTTGGCGGCGGTCGTCGCCCTGATGGCCGCCAGCTTTACCACCGGGGCCCTGGCCTTTGGCCGGGAGACCGTGGTGGAGGTGCCGGCAGAGCAGGAGGCGCTGGTCCTGGAGGAGCTGGGCCTGACGCTGATCCTGCCGGACAGCTGGAAGGGGCTTTATGAGCTGGTGGAGTGGGAGGGACAGTACGTGGTGGTCTGTCCCCAGGTCCGGGAGGCCGCCCTGGCCCAGGCCCGGGCGGAGTGGGCCGCGGGAGGCATGGAGTGGCCGGAGGAGCTGGACCGGAACCCCTTCAGCGGAGGAATGCTCTTCTACATCTTCAGCATCCCTAAGGCCCTGACGGCGGAGCAGCTTCCGGACAGCGACTGGGGCGCGTTCACCGAGTTCACCGGGGTCCGGTACCTGCTGGCCACCGAGGAGCGGACCTATCTCCTCTTCGAAGCCAGCGACGTGCAGTTTACAGAGGAGACCCGGGCCCTCTATGAGCAGTTGGAGGGCAGCGTCCGGGACATCCGGGTTGTGGTGGACAATATTCTCTCGTGACAGACGGCCGCCCCGGCGGGGCGGCCCCTTTTTTTACTCTACCGCCGGTTGACTTTTCCCCCTTCCCCTGCCCGTGGATTGCAAATCCCTTGAAAATCCCTTACAATCAGGCCATGACATTCAAATCCGCAAGGGAGGAACCACCATGGAAAACGAGAAGATCGGTCCCTTCATCCGCCAGCTGCGCAAGGACCGCCATATGACCCAGAAGGAGCTGGCCAGCCTGCTGAACGTCACGGACAAGGCCGTCAGCAAGTGGGAGCTGGGCGCCAGCCTGCCGGACGTGGCGCTGCTGTTGCCCCTGGCGGAGGCGTTGGGCGTCTCCGCCACGGAGCTGCTGGGAGGAATCCGGGTACAAAAGGCCCCGCCGCAGGCGCAGGAGGCCCCGCCCCGGGACACGGCGGGGGACATTTTGTCTTACACCCAGAAAACCGCCTCCCAGCGGCGGGAGAGGCTGCGGCTGTGGCTCTTCGCGGGGGCCAGCGGCACGTTTCTGCTGGCGGCGGCGGTGTGCTGGATCTGCGACACCGCCCTGAATAAAGGCCTGTCCTGGTCCCTCATTGTGGACATCTCCCTGCTGCTTGCCTGGGCGGTGCTGCTGCCGCTGCTGACCGCCCGGCGTCACACCCTGCCCCTGGCCCTGGCCGCGCTGTCCGCCGCCGTCCTGCCCTACCTCTATCTGCTGGGCCGGCTGCTGGGGGACCCCCGGGTGTTCCGCTTCGGCCTGCCCATCGTCCCGGCGGCGGCGCTGTATCTCTGGGCCGCCTGGGCGGTGTGGCGGAGGCTCCGGCGCTGCAGGCTGTCCGCCGCGGGAACCGTCCTGCTGCTAACGGCGGCCCTGAGCCTGTTTATCAACGCCGTCACCGGCGCACTCACCGGCGGCAGGGCCCTCTATGGGGACAGCCTTTTCACCCTGGTCCTGGCCGCGGTCTGCTTCCTGGCGGACTATGTGCTGCGGCACAGGGATTCTCAGGGATAGCGGGAGGTCTGCACAGGGCCGCAGGTTCCGCAGATCAGTGCCGGATTCTCTTGATAGATTGCACCGCCGGGAGATGGGCCGCAATAGAATCAGGCACTCTCCTGTGGGGCCCGCACCCCTGTGCGGGCTATTCTCCCGGAAAGAGCCCTTCTTCCTTGAAAGAACCCCTCCCCCTGAAAGCCCCCGCCCTGCAAATCTTGCAAAACTGTTAGATTTGAGAAAGATTGTGGAAAGATTTCTGTGTTACAGTCTGTATGGTCGAAAGGCATACAGACTTTTTCCCAATGGAGGTAATTTCACATGAGCGTTTTAGAGACAAAGGACCTGCGGAAGATCTACGGCGCCGGGGACGCGGAGGTCCGGGCCCTGGACGGTGTGGACCTCAGCGTGGAGCAAGGGGAGTTCGCGGCGGTGGTGGGCACCTCCGGCTCCGGCAAGTCCACCCTGCTGCATATGCTGGGCGGCTTGGACCGCCCCACCAGCGGCACCGTCTCCGTGGACGGGCGGAATATCTTCTCTTTGAAAGACGAGGAGCTGACCATCTTCCGCCGCCGGAAGATCGGCTTTGTGTTCCAGAACTACAACCTGGTGCCGGTTTTGAATGTATACGAGAACATCGTCCTGCCCATCCAGCTGGACGGCGGACGTCCCGACAAGGGGTATGTGGGCGAGATTATAGAGACACTGGGCCTGGAGAGCAAGCTGCGGAGCCTGCCCAACAACCTCTCCGGCGGCCAGCAGCAGCGGGTGGCTATCGCCCGGGCCCTGGCGGCCAAGCCCGCCATCATCCTGGCCGACGAGCCCACCGGAAATCTGGACAGCGCCACCAGCCTGGATGTTATGAGCCTGCTGAAAACCACCAGCCAGAAGTTCAGCCAGACCATCGTCATGATTACCCACAACGAGGAGATCGCCCAGATGGCAAACCGCATCATCCGCATCGAAGACGGCCGCATTGTGGTGCGGGGGTGAGGGCCATGATGAAAGTTTCCAACGGCAAGTGCATCCGCCGCCTGGGCTTCCGGGCCATGGCGGCGGCCCGGACCCGGAATATCGTGGCCGTGCTGGCCATCGCCCTGACTACGGTTTTGTTCACATCCCTCTTCACCATTGCCGCCTCCATCAATTACTCCTTCCAGCAGGAGAACTTCCGCCAGGCGGGAGGCGACTTCCACGGCACCATCAAGGAGCTCACCTGGGAGCAGGTGGAGGAAATGCGGACGGACCCGCTGATTCAAGGGGACT
>NZ_CAJULS010000023.1 GCF_910587525.1 uncultured Oscillibacter sp.
TCCAGGGCATCACCGAGGCCTGCCGCGAGGAGAAGGCCCCTGTGATCCTCCAGGTCTCCAAGGGCGCCCGCGCCTACGCTAACCACACCTATCTTGTGAAGCTGGTGGAGTCTGCGGTCATCGAGTGCCCTGAGATTCCCATCGTGCTGCACCTGGACCACGGCGACAGTTTTGAGACCTGCAAATCCTGCATCGACGGCGGCTTTACCTCCGTTATGATCGATGCCAGCTCCAAGCCCTTCGCCGAAAATATTGAGATCACCAAGAAAGTTGTCGAGTACGCCCATGACCATGGCGTGGTCGTCGAGGCTGAGCTGGGCGCTCTGGCCGGCGTGGAGGACGAGGTCAATGTCTCCGCCGAGGAGTCTCACTACACCCGTCCCGAGGAAGTGGAGGAGTTCGTCTCCAAGACCGGCTGCGATTCCCTGGCCATTGCCATCGGCACCAGCCACGGCGCCTACAAGTTCACTGCTGCCCAGTGCACCCGCAACGAGAAAGGCGAACTGGTTCCGCCCCCGCTGCGCTTTGATATTCTGGATGAGGTCGTTAAGCGCCTGCCCGGTTTCCCCATCGTGCTCCACGGCTCCTCCAGCGTGCCTCAGGAGTATGTGAAAATGGTCAACGCCAACGGCGGCAAGATGCCCGATGCCGTGGGCATTCCTGAAGAGCAGCTCCGCAAGGCCGCCCGCAGCGCCGTGTGCAAGATCAATATCGACTCCGATCTGCGTCTGGCCATGACCGGCACCATCCGGCAGTTCTTCAACGAGCATCCCGACAAGTTTGATCCCCGCGAGTATCTCAAGCCCGCCCGCGCCAACATCAAGGAATTGGTCCGTCACAAACTGGTGGACGTCCTGGGCTGCAACGGCAAGGCGTAATCACAGCATTTTTCGTAGGCCGGAGGCGCTTTGCGTCTCCGGCCCGCTCTGTGTCTGCCGCCTCCCCCGCCGCATAGGATGGGGAGAAGAGGAGGGAGACCATGCGTTTTATCCAAAACTACAACCGCGCCGCCGCAGTGATGTACGCCCACAAGTGGGCCTATGGGCGGAATCCGCGTTTTTATGACTATGAAAACCTAGGCGGCGACTGCACCAATTTTGCCTCTCAGTGCATTTACGCAGGAAGCGGCGTCATGAACTTCACGCCGGACATCGGCTGGTACTATATTGACGCCAACCAGAAAGCCCCGGCCTGGACGGGAGTCCCGTATCTCTACAGCTTCCTGACCCGTCGGGGGACCTCCGTGGGACCGGTGGGAGAACCCTGCGCCAT
Source organism: uncultured Oscillibacter sp. (assembly GCF_910587525.1). Taxonomy (GTDB): domain Bacteria; phylum Bacillota; class Clostridia; order Oscillospirales; family Oscillospiraceae; genus Oscillibacter. The sequence continues at coordinate 1,273 of NZ_CAJULS010000023.1, forward strand.
GGAGGATTTGCGTCCCGGGGACCTGATCCAGCTGTCCTTCAAGGGCGAGGAGTTCCAGCATTCCCCCATCGTGGTGTCTGTAGGAGAGCATCCAGATCCGAAGAATATCCTTATTGCCGCCCACAGCTATGATGCGGATAACCGTCCGCTGGTTACCTATGAATACCGGGATATCCGCTTTTTGCATATTACCGGGATTATTTGGCCCTGAAAATATTTTTGAAATTTTTTAGAAAGTTTACCACCTGGAGGACATTTATGGTATAATAGCCGCAATGCGGCTATTATATTACTTCTGAACTGAAAGATGGAAGTAATAGTGCCATGTTTTGCGGCTGCCGCCGTTTACGGCGGCGGCAGAACGACTCAAATTATTAAACCGCTCCTGACGGGACAAGTGAAAAATTTGGCGGATAACAGTATAGGCGGAAGAGAAACCGCGGACGCCCAGTAATTGAGAGAAAGAGAGGATTCCCATGAAACGTATGATATCATGGCTGCTGACTGCAGCGCTGGCAGTTATTTTGGCTGTCCCGGCGGCAGATGCGGTCTATGTGGATATTCCCGCGGGAAGCACCCTGTCAGGAGAAGTTCAAAAAGCCATACAATACGGCCTGATGGAGGGATACAGTTCTGTCAGGTTTGGCTATGGGGATCCGATAACCCGCGCCCAGTTTGTGACTGTATTGGGCCGCATGATGGAGTGGGGAGCTTCTCCGGCGGGGGATTTTATCACTTCCACCATGGAACTGCCCGCAAGACTCTCTGATACCTATCGGCGCGCCATCAACTATGCTGTGAAAAACGATGTGGTGGACGCCAATGTTCCGTTCCGGCCCAGCGAGCGGATCACCCGGGCTGAGATGTCGGAGATGCTGGTACGGGCGCTGGGGCTTAAAAGCGCGGCAGCGCTGGCCGAAAAGGGAATCAGTCTGCCGTTTAGCGATGTTGTCAGCCGCCGGGGGTATATCGCTGTGGCATATACCATTGGCATGACCAACGGAACCTCTGCTGTGACCTTTTCTCCGGACAGCACCGCTACCCGGGCTCAGGCTGCGGCCATGCTGGTGCGGATATATGAGAAACTCCACCGGAAAAACGGATGGGTCCATGGTTTTTACGCCAGCGACTCGTACAGCCAGCTGTTCTTGACAGACTATATGGATGCCGTCAGTGTGGGATGGAGCCGAATGACCTGGGATGGGGAGCAGGCCAAGCTTTCTACAACCAGCGCCGGCGGAAATGACTACTACATACCTACCGGATACCAAGAGGTGGCGGCTTATCTGGAGGACGGCAGAAAGCGGACACACCTCAATGTCTACATGGATGGCGGCGCACCCCGAGAACTGCTGGCCAGTCCGGAGGGGAGAACCAAAGCTGTAGAGGAGATCGTTAATGAGCTGACCATCTCCTACCGCCAGTTGGAACGGAACCCGTACAGCGGCATCACTGTGGACTTTGAGGGCCTCAGGGCCGCCTCAAAAAACGATTTTACCGCTTTTTTGACAGATCTGAGTCGAAAGGTCCATGGTATGGGAAAAACGCTGTATGTCTGTGTCTCCCCGGTGCTTTCATCCGGCCCTTACTACGACGGATATGATTACCGCGCCATTGCCGATCTGGCGGATCAGGTAATCCTGATGGCCTATGACTACGACGCCCGGGATCTCTCCGGTTTTGAGGGAACGGAATACTATAAAAACATCGCTCCGGCACCCATCGATCAGGTATTTCTGTCTTTAGCGGCCATCGCCGCCGCAGTCCGAGACCCTGGAAAGATTGCATTGGGTTTTTCCTGCAAAAATATTGCCTGGCAAATTGATGAAAATGAGCGGCTGGTTTCCGGAAAACCGCTCTATCCCTCCAATGAGACGTTGTACAAACGGCTGGAGCAGGCAGATACCATCCGCGGCTGGTCGGACAGTTACCAGACCAGCTACATCATTTATACGACGGAGAACGGAGAACGGTATTTTGCCTGGTACGATGACAGGACAAGCGTTCAGATTAAATTGAATGCCGCAAGACTGTTGGGGATCACGGATGTCTCCATCTGGTGCCTTGGCATCGTGCCCACCAGAGCCAGTTTTAACTGGATGAATCTTCTGGTGAGCTGAATAAGCAGGGAACAGGAGCCGCCGTCCGTAGGGCGGCTCCTTATTTATCTTCAATTTTTCCTCGTTTCTTAACGCGTGACAAGGGATTTGCCTTTGCGGCGACTCGCAGGGATTCATTGTCGATATGAGTATAAATCTGGGTGGTATTCAGGTGGTCATGTCCTAAAACCTCTTGGACCGCGCGGACGTCCACACCGTTTTGCAGCATCAGTGTAGCAGCGGTGTGGCGCAGTTTGTGGGAGGAATACTGGGTGCTGTCCAGTCCGGCCGCCGTCAACCTTTTTTTCACCATGGCATGGACAGTGGAACGGCTGATCCGCTCATTCTGTGCCGAAAGGAACAGGGCGTTGGCATGGCGGTCGGTGATATTCCGCCGTACTGCCAAATATCTGGAAATGGCATCCTGACAAGCATCGTTCAAATAGATGATGCGCACTTTGTTGCCTTTGCCGAGAACCCTCAGAGCGTCGCCCTGAATATCGTTGAGATTGAGGCCTACCAGCTCGGAAATCCGCAGACCACAGTTGAGGAAGAGCGTCAAAATACAGTAGTCCCGTTCCTGATTTTTTCCATCAACAGCGGACAAAAGATTCAGACTTTCGTCTAAAGTGAGGTATTTGGGCAGAGATTTCCGCAGTTTGGGAGAATCCATATCTTTGATAGGATTTTCACGAAGCAGGTGGGTCTTGTTGGTCAGGTAGTTGTAAAACGACCGGATAGTGGCAATCTTTCTGGCCCGTGAGGAGGCGTTCAGACCATAGTCAGAGTGACGGCTGTTAGGGTGCTGGGCGCGCTCGCGGCTGAGATAGGTCATATAGCCGTAAATATCCGTCAGCGACACGCTGGAAATTAAGCTGAGATCCACATCCATAATGTCGATCTCATCCAGCGCTTTGGCCGCCAGAGCCGGATCCCGAATCTGCTTGATGTAACGAAAGAAATTCCGCAGGTCCAGGAAGTATTCGTCGACTGTGCGCTTGGAATGCGCTTTTACATTTTCGTGGTATGAGAGAAAGTCCCGCAGGATCTGCGGAGTTTCTGTACGATAGTCAGCCATGATGACGTCTTGTGGATACACTGGGTAAAAACGCACTGAAATGTACGTCAGTTGATTTTCAGCTCCCCTAAATTGAACAAAATTTTTATTTTGTTCAATTATATATGCATCCGCAAATTCCTCCTCCCTGAATTTTCAAGATCATTATATCACCCCTTTCCCGGTAAGTCCAGCTCTATACAAATGACTGGGGACCAGCGATTACACAAGAACAAGGGTGTGTACAGGAAAATTTTTCAGGTTTTACCCACGTCATTTCAATCGGCCTGCCGCAGCGGCCGTCTTTTCCCGAGAAAGCGGCAGATGTACCAGAAAGAGAGATACGCATCGCGTATCTCTCTTTCTGGTACGCCCGAGCGGATTCGAACCGCTGGCCTTCCGCTTAGGAGGCGGACGCTCTATCCTGCTGAGCTACGGACGCGTATGCCGTTTGACAAGCTGTTGGCATTTTACCACGTTCTTGACAGCCTGTCAATCCATAGAATCGCTCCGCCAACAAAGCGCACATGTTCCTGTGGCGCTCCGGATATCCCAGCGCAGATAATACCTGCTTCTCCTGGAGAGCTCTGCGCTTCCGGTACACAGCTCCCGGTCCAGACGCAGGAGCTCTCGCTTGTCACTGTCCAGCAGGGATACGGTTACATCCCCTTTCGACAGCCGGTGGTCCATCGTAAACGTATACATTCCGCTCCCACGGAACCTGACCCTATGCCGGACCCAGCCCGTGCAGGAATTCAGGGAGACATTGTCTTCGCTTTTTCCAACCCACATAGTAAACAGCACGGCGGTAATATGCTTTGTCACCAGGAGTCCCCGGTCATAGAGAAAGTATATCACGGTGCCGAATGCCACGAAATACAACACCCACTTCATATATACAGCCTTCTCTGCATGAAATCCCGCTGGGCGGGTCAAGCTAAGGTAAATTCAAATAGAATGGATGATTGCCATGAGTTTGATCCCCTGCACCAGTTCCTGCGTCTACCAGTCTGACGGCGTCTGCACCCTGGACAGCGCGGCGGCCGCCGGAGTGCCTGCCATGGGGGGGGCCTGCGTCCACTTTATTCCTGCAGACGCAAAGCGGCTCGGATCGCCTCACCGATATTTCGAGCCGGCAGCAGCTCCAGACCCGGGAAAGTCCCCAGGTTTCCCGCCCGGTGGGCTGGAATGACACACTTCCGGAAACCCAGCCGCCGAACCTCAGAGATACGCTGGGCCAGCTGGTTGACTGTTCGCAGTTCCCCAGTCAGGCCAACCTCTCCAATGGCAACCAAATCGTTGGGGATAGGCCTGTCCAGATAGCTGGAGGCCAGAGCCACTACCGCCGCCAGGTCGGCGGCGGGCTCGTCCAGCCAGAGGCCGCCGATAATGTTGAGATAGGCGTCGCAGGCGGAGACCTTCAGCCCGCCCCGTTTCTCCAGAACGGCCATCAGCATGGCCGCCCGGTTGTAGTCAAATCCGTTGCTGGTCCGCCGGGAATTGCCCCCGGCGGAGGTCACTACCAGGGCTTGGATCTCCGCCAGCACTGGGCGCATTCCCTCCATAACACATGTAACGCAAGTGCCCGGCGTGTCCTCCGGACGGCCTGACAGCAGCATCTCCGAGGGGTTTTCCACCTCCGTCAGTCCCTCGTCCCGCATTTCGAAGACACCGATCTCGTTGGTGGCGCCGAAGCGATTCTTCACCGCCCGCAGGATGCGGTAAGAGGTGTGCTGGTCGCCCTCGAAATACAGCACACAGTCCACCATGTGCTCCAAGACCTTGGGTCCCGCGATGGAGCCCTCCTTGTTCACATGGCCGATGACGAAGACTGTGAGCCCCCCCTGCCCTTTCGCCAGCTGCATCAAGGCCATGGTGCACTCTTTCACCTGGCTGACACTGCCTGCCGGAGAGTCCAGGGACTCGTTATAGAGCGTTTGAATGGAGTCCACAATCAAAACGTCCGGCTGTTCCGCTGCCACAGACTCCAGTACCCCTTCCAAGCTGGTCTCCGAGACCACATAGAGATTTCCGCTCTCCACCCGGAGCCTCCTGGCCCGAAGCTTCAGCTGATGCTCGGACTCTTCGCCGGATACATACAAAATCTTATTGTTCTCACTTAATTTGCTGCAGATCTGGAGCATCAGTGTGGATTTTCCGATGCCCGGAGCGCCGCCCACCAGCACCAGAGAGCCTTTTACAGCCCCACCACCCAAAACCCGGTCCAGCTCTCCCATGCCGGAGGGAAAGCGAATCTCTTCATCGGTCTGCAGCTCTGTCACGGGGCAGGCCCGGCGGGCAGTCAGCAGTGTGCGGACCGCCTTTCCGCCCTTTGCTGCCGCCCTAGACATTTCAGGCTGTTCTACAATGGTGTTCCAGGCGCCGCAGGCTGGACACTTCCCCGCCCATTTTGCTGTCTCATTGCCGCACTCTGTGCAGTAAAACATAGTCTTTTGCTTCATGACACTTCCTCCCCCGCCGCACACCGCAGATATCCTCCGGCGATGGCGGCAGCCAGCTTTCGTTGATAAGACGGCTCCTGCAGCCGGTTGGTCTCCTCTTGATTGGACAAAAAACCGCACTCTACGATAATACCCGGAGCTGTGATGTTTTTCATCAGGTAGATGGTGGCGGGAATGGGCTTTGCATGCTTCTCGTTTCCCACATTGATGCATCCGTTCAGCGTTTCCTGGACCGTCTCCGCCAACTGCTCCCCTCCCTCCTGCCGGTTCCAGAATACCTGAGCTCCGTGGGTTACCACAGAGGATGGCAGGCTGTTTTGATGGATGCTCAACAGCACGGAATTCTCCGTGCCGTTCACCAGCGCTACACGGTTTTTCAGATCGGACACCTTCCGCTGGCGGATAGTATTCAAGTCCGGATCGGCAATGGTGATATCCTCGCTGCGGGTTAGGAGGGTTCTCTGTCCTGCAAAGCGCAGCAGGTCGTTAACCCGAAGGGCAATTTCCAGGTTAATATGGCTCTCCTCCACGCCGCCTGACGACGTGGCGCCCCCATCCTCCCCACCGTGTCCGGCATCCACCACTACCGTTACCGGTGCGCCGTCCCGGGCCGCAAAGGCCGGAACAGCTGGCAGACGGCCAAACCAGAGAACGGCGGCCATAGCGGTCATAAAACAGCAGAAGATTGCGGACAGCAGAAATACACGTTTACGAATCAGAATGATCACAGACAGCACCCCCTTTTGGAGGCTATGCCAGAGGGCTTATCCCATATGCATCGCACTACAGCTATTATAGCCGCACCGGCCTGTGAAAGCAAACGGTAATTTTGGCAGCGTTCCTCTTCTCTGCGCTTCGGCATACAATGGAGTGAACGCATGGTGCGGTCCACCCCGTGGATTTCGGCAGGCCGTGCCAAAGCGTGGCGCGCAGATCAAAGCGCTGCCGTTTTCATTTGCGCGCCTCATCAGAAGGAGGCGTCCATGAAAAATGGAAAAACCTGAACAGAACAGGCCTGAAAACCCCGCCTGCGGCGTAGGCCAGGGCCCCCTGCCCGGCTGCGCCCAGCTGGCGTTTCCCTATATCCCGATGCAGGAGAACAATCCTGCCCGATACAGCCGAATGGAAGCATTGGAGACCGGCACCCTGTTTCCCGGGCTGAACCTGCCTTTTAAGGCGGCCATTCAGGCCAGGACAAAACTGGCCAACACCGCCCTGGTAGAACTGATGGCTCTGAGCTTTGCCGTCGACGAGCTGGGACTTTACCTGACCACCCATGCCCAGGATCAAGAGGCTCTGCAGCTGTACTGGTCTTACGTCAAGCTGCTGAAAGAGGGACAGGAGAAGTACCAGAAGATGCATGGCCCCCTGCTCCAGACCGATCTGACCCCGGAGGACGGCTACGCCTGGCTGAAGGACCCCTGGCCCTGGGATTTTGGAGGGAATGACTGATGTTTGTTTATGAGAAAAAATTACAGTACCCAGTGAAGATCAAGAACACCAACCCCAGGCTGGCGTCGGTTATCATCAGCCAATACGGCGGGCCGGATGGTGAGCTGGGAGCGTCGCTGCGGTATCTGAGCCAACGGTATTCCATGCCCTATGCAGAGCTGAAGGGATTGCTGACCGATATCGGCACAGAGGAGTTAGGCCACCTGGAAATGGTGGGCACCCTTGTCCACCAGCTGACCCGGGATCTGACGGAAGAGCAGATCCGGACTGCCGGGTTTGATACCTACTTTGTGGATCATACGGTTGGCGTCTATCCTCAGTTCGCCTCCGGTTATCCCTGGTCCGCATCCACCATGCAGGTCACCGGCGACGTCATCGCCGATCTGACGGAGGATCTAGCGGCGGAGCAGAAGGCCCGTGTAACCTATGACAACATCCTGCGCCTCAGTGACGACCCAGACGTCAACGATGTCATCCGGTTCCTGCGGGCCCGGGAGGTAGTCCACTTCCAGCGGTTTGGCGAAGGCCTGCGGCTGGCAAAGGATAAGATGAATGAGAAGAACGTATATTATGTAAACCCCGCATTTGATAAATGAGCAACACCCCTGGGCCGTGCTAATCTCTTCGACCCAGGGGTGTGTCAACTGCTGCTGGATAAGTCATTCCAGCATTTTTGCAAACGCCTCTTCCGTTAAAATGGGAATCTCCAGTTCCTGGGCCTTTTTCAGCTTACTGCCAGCGGCCTCTCCAGCCACCACGTAAGTAGTGCGTTTGGAGACAGAGCCAGCAGCTTTGCCGCCCCGCTCCTCAATCAAGACCTGGGCCGCCTTGCGGTCAAACTGGGTAAGAGTTCCTGTGAGGACAAAGGTCATCCCTGCAAACCGATTATCAACCATCTGCTGGCTACTCTCCATATTGACGCCGGCCTCCCGCAGGCGGCGGAGCAGATCCTGAGATTGAGGATGCGCCAGATAGTCCACAATGCACTGGGCGGTAATTTCTCCTACGTCGTCAATCTCCGTCAGCTCTTCCAGAGAGGCCGCCGCCAGGGCATCGAAGGTCTTAAAATGGGAGGATAGGACTTTGGCGGCCTTCTCCCCCACCTGGCGGATGCCAAGACCGTAGATCAGTTTGCTGAGGTCATTGGCCTTGGATTTCTCAAGGGCACGGATCAGGTTCTCCGCCGACTTAACTCCCATACGGTCCAGCTTAGCCACGTCCTCTGCGTGGAGTGCGTACAGATCGGCGGCGTTCCGGATCAGTCCGCCATCCACCAGCTGCTGCACTACGGCAGGTCCAAGGCCCTCGATGTCCATGGCGTCCCGGCTCGCAAAGTGAGTAATATTCCGTAGCAGCTGGGCGGGACATTCTGCGCCGGTACAGCGGAGGGCGGCTCCGTCCGGGTCCCGGTGCGCCGGGGCGCCGCAGACCGGGCAGGTCTCCGGCAGGCAATAGGGCTCGGTGCCCTCCGGTCGTTTGGAAAAATCCACCTCAACAATTTCCGGAATGATCTCCCCCGCCTTCTGGACGATGGCCGTATCGCCAATCCGGATGTCTTTTTCTGTAATGTAGTCTTGGTTGTGGAGCGTGGCGCTGGTAACGGTAGTGCCGGCCAGCCGCACCGGCTCCAGTACGGCTTTGGGGGTTAAAACACCGGTGCGACCTACTTGGATGACAATGTCGAGCACCTTGGAGGGCTTCTTCTCAGGCGGATACTTATAAGCCACTGCCCACTTTGGAAATTTCGCGGTACTCCCTAGTACAGTGCGGTCTGACAAGGTATTTACCTTTATAACTGCGCCGTCAATATCAAAGGAATATTCCAACCGTTCATTATTGATGCGGCTGATCTCAGCCTGACAGGCGGACACGCCAGAGAGCATTGCGTGGGGGATAACCTTAAACCGCTGGGAGGCCAGATAATCCAACGTTCCGGTATGGCGGGAAAACTCCCTTCCCTCCGCCAGCTGTAAGTTGAATACCTGAATGTCCAGCCGCCGTTCCGCGCAGATTTTGGGGTCCAGCTGCCGCAGTGAGCCGGCGGCGGCATTCCGGGGATTGGCCATCAGGGGCTTTCCCTGCAATTCCCGCTGGGCGTTGATCTCCTCGAATACCGACCGGGCCATGTAGACCTCTCCCCGGACGATCAGTCGGGGCAGCTTCTCCGGCAGCGTCATGGGGATTGAACGGATGGTCTTGAGATTCTCCGTCACGTCCTCCCCCACCAGGCCGTCACCCCGGGTGGCGCCCCTGACAAATACGCCGTCCCGGTACTCCAGCGCCACAGAAAGACCATCCACTTTGGGCTCCACGGAGTATTCCACCGGGGTTCCCAGAGCCTCGTCCATCCGCTGGCAGAACTCCGCTACCTCGCCGGCGTTGAACACATCCTGAAGGCTTTCCAGCGGCACCTCATGGGTATAGGTAGAAAACCCCTCCAGGAGCTTTCCGCCAATGCGCTGAGTGGGCGAATCCGGCGTGATCTCCTCCGGGTGCGCCGCTTCCAGCTCTTCCAGACGGCGGTTCAGCAGGTCATACTCCCGGTCACTCATGGTAGGTGCGTCCAGCACATAGTATCGGTAGCCGTTTTCATTCAATACATCACGCAGATGTCTGATCTCTTCGCGGTAGTCCATGGGAAACTCCTCCATATCAGTTGGTACTCAAAATATACTCGTCATAGTTAGAAGGGACAGTTGCGAAATAGGTGTAGGTGTCCGGTACGGAGCCCACGATGATGGTCTCCGCCACGGTAACGGCGTTGGACACCTGGGTGTCCGCCGTAAAGCCGGGCAGCAGGATGCTCACATAAACCTCGATATTCAAAACGATCTGATGCTTAGTCTGGTTGATGCCAGCGGAAATGAACTCGTTTTCAAACCAGGCCGAGGAACTGCCAACCGACTCCATCCGGACGGAGATCTCCGGTCCCCGGCCTGCCAGCAGCACGGAGCCGCTGAGGCTGCCGATGGAGATGGACAGATCCTGGGACGGCACCTGGTCAATACGCTGGAGAATGATGTCCAAAATATCCGACTGGAGCCGATTACAAGCTACCATGTTGCTGTGGACGGCGGTAATTCTGCCCTCGTAGTCCTTCTCAAAGGAGACCAATTTTTCATAGCTGATCTCGCCACTGTCAATGGCCTCCTGTACAGACCGGGAGATGATAGAATTCACCACAAAAGAGACCCTGGTGGCAGCCAGACTCTCCAACACCGGACGCAGGTGAGCCGTGGTGAGAATCACAGACGAGATCATCAGCACAGCCAACACGAACACAATAGATCGCAGCAGCGTCCGCCGGTTGAGCCAGCGGCGGTAATAGAAAAATCCGGCCCTCATAAGCGCCACCTCCTCCGGCAATTCTATGCGGCGGCGGCTTGACCCTACTACTATTTCAAAGCGTTGACAATCTCTTTGAAGACCCTGCCCCGCTCCATGAAATTAGCGAAACGGTCAAATGACGTGCTGGCTGGAGAAAGCATCACCACATCCCCTGTTTCCGCCCGGCTTTGAGCCAGAGAAACAGCTTCCCGGTAGTCGTTAACTTCTATCACTTCCATCCCCTGGTAATTCTCCGCCCGCTCTACGGCGCAGCGAATCACCCCCGTCGTAGCACCGCAGAGAATCAACAGTTTTACATGCTCGTTAACCTCCGGGCCCAGGGTATCGTACGGAATCCCCTTGTCTTTGCCGCCGGCGATGAGGATGATTTTCTGGTCAAAAGAGCGGAGCCCCGCGATGGTGCGGCTGGGACTGGAGGCAATGGAATCGTTGTAATAGCGCACACCGTTCAGCTCCCGCACCAGCTCAATGCGGTGTTCCACACCACCGAACTCCGCGGCAAACTTCCGGATGATCTCATCTGGCACAATGCCATCCACGGCGGCAATGGCCGCCATGTAGTTCTCCACGTTGTGGACACCAGGCAGCTTAATGCCGGAGACCCGGAGAACCTCCCGCTCTACGCCATCGTGCCGGGCGATGATCGCATCTCCTCGCAGAAAAACGCCGTCCTCCACCTCCCGCAGTCTGGAAAACAGACGTGCCCGGCCAAAGACACGGCCGGACTCTTCCAAGGTAATATCATTGTCGGCATTGAATACTGCAATATCCTCCGCCAACTGATGTGTAAAGATATTTTCCTTTGCGAAGATATACTCTGCAAAATCCCTGTGGACATCCAGATGGTTGGGTGCCAGATTGGTTACAACAGCGATATGGGGGCTGTGGGTCATAGTCATCAGCTGAAAGGAACTAAGCTCCAGCACAGCGATATCCTCCGAGTGCATCTTCCCGGTCTCCGCCAGCAGAGGATGGCCGATGTTTCCCCCAAGATGAACGGTTTTTCCGGCAGCTTTCAACAGCTCTGCGATAATAGTGGTGGTGGTGGTCTTCCCGTCGCTGCCGGTCACCGCGATCTTTGTGCAGGGGCAGACCTCAAAAAAGATCTCCATCTCACTGGTGAGTTCACTTCCCCGGGCCACCGCAGCAGCCAGTTCCGGAAGATCAGGCCGCATACCAGGGGTGCGAAAAATAACGTCCTGATCCAGGTCCTGGAGGTATCCCTCTCCCAAATGCAGGCAGCATCCCTTCGCTTCCAACTCCTCTGCCAGCGGTCCCAGGGCCTCCCGGCTTTTCCTGTCACAGGCTGTGACAGCCACGCCCCGGGACAACAGTAGCCGGATCAGCGGCTGATTGGAAACACCGATACCAATGACGGCCACGGTTTTATTCTGTAAACTCTTTAAGTATTCCTCAAATGTCATAAAAACCGCTCCTCACATGTTTAATAAAAATAGACATCAAAATTATACCGCAAGCAGCGGTAAATTACAACGAGAGCTGGGAAATTTTCTCCTTTCGTTCTTGCCGAAAGCGCCGCATCGTGATATGATGAGGAATATAAGGAGGTGTCGGCTATAGAACCGCAGACTTTGCAAATCAGCACCATCCCTTGCGCTCTCTGGGGTACGGATTCAGACCGGGCCATCATAGCTGTTCATGGAGCCCACTCCCACAAAGAGGACGTACCCATCCGGCTTTTGTCCAAGATTGCCCAAGGCTGCCAAATCCTCAGCTTTGATCTCCCGGAACATGGGGCGCGGCGGGAAGAGGCCGCTCTTTGCAAGCCACCAGTCTGTGTTCGGGACCTTTCTGCTGTACTGGACTATGCGGAAGCACGGTGGGACCATGTTGGGTTGTTTGCCGTCAGCATGGGCGCCTATTTCAGCCTGCTGACCTGCGGAGACCGCCGGGTGGAGCGGGCCTGGTTCCTCTCCCCCGTTGTAGATATGGGCGCTTTGATCAACAACATGATGACCTGGTTTGACGTGTCTCCGGAGCGGCTGAAACGGGAACAGGCAATCTCCACACCCATGGGACAGACCCTCTACTGGGATTACTACTGCTATGTGCAGGAACATCCGGTTCGCCGGTGGCCCATTTCCACGGAGATTTTGACCGGAGGGAGGGACACCCTGTGCGATCCGGCTGTGACGTCCGCATTTGCGGACCGATTTTCCTGCCGCCTGCAGACAGCAGAGACCGCGGAGCACTGGTTCCACACCGAGTCAGATCTCTCTGCCCTGGAACGGTGGCTGCGAGAGACCGGCAGGGATTTTATCCGTTGACAATACCCCGCCTTTCCTGTAAAATGAATGGGCGAGTAAAACAGACGGTCGCGTGGGCAGGCCGAAAGGCCGTCCATGAGGAAAGTCCGGGCTCCACAGGGCAAGGATAACGGGTAATGCCCGCCGAAGGCGACTTCAGGAAAAGTGCAACAGAGATATACCGCCGCCATAGCTTCTCTGTGGCGGTAAGGGTGGAAAGGTGCGGTAAGAGCGCACCCGACGGCTGGGAACTGTCCGTCGCTGTAAACTCTATCCGGAGCAACACCGTGGGAGGACACACAAGGCTGGCCCGGCCGTCCTCAGGAGGTGGCTTGAGCGTACCGGCAACGGTACGCCTAGATAGATGACTGTCAAATACAGAACCCGGCTTACAGTTTTGCTCGTAAAATATGAGACCCATCCGTGAAACACGCGGATGGGTCTCTCTTGTTTTATGAAGAACTCCGACGTTCCTTTTCAAATTCCTCCTATTGTTCTTTGGGGGTCATCAACATTTTTGCCAACTCCAATTCCAGGGAATCCACCCAAATTGCCTCAATAGTTCCACCCTCCATGTCATAGACTATGTACGGTTTTTCCGGCCAGCGGGTACGGATCAGAAGTTCCGTTTTCTCGTTATGGTCCCAGTCCGCTGTGGTAAAGGTCAGGCAGTCCTCTACCTCCAGCAAACGTTCCTCGTTCCATTTCTCCGAACTGCCGCCCCAGAAGGCAAATGTGTAGACAATCCCCTGACCATATAGATCCCGATTTGCGTAGACGATTTCACAGAAGACATCTTTCCATCCAAAGAGAGGATCGTCCAATCCAAAGGCGCTTCCGATTTCATCCTCCGGACCTCCCAGCACATACATATGAGTACGGTCACAGGCAGAGACAGTCCCTTGGTAAGTCTTTTTGTTCCAGTAGCAGTCCAGCTGGTACACCAGTTCATGGCCCCATTCATCGGTCATCTCAATCGCGTCAAAGTCCACACTGTCTCTGCACTTCAGACACAAAAGGTGCCCATCCTCCTCCACGTAAAGGTAATTCCCATCTCCAATGGTCTCTTTCAGAATGATTGAATCCTCCCGATGCTCATGGACATAAACGCTGGAATACCAAATTGCCCCAAGCGCAATTGCCAGCATCACCAGCGCGGCCAGCGCCGTTCGGATGGCGTTTTTCCGGCGTTCGGACTGCCGGTTTTCCCGGGAAATTTCCAAAATGTTTTTCACAGGCTGTTCCTCCTCCTTTTTTTCCTCTGCCCTGCGGCAGGCCACCAGTTCCTCTACACCAAGACCGAAGACCTCCGCCAGCGGCTCCAGCAGCGTCACGTCCGGGTAACTCAATCCCCGCTCCCACTTGCTCACGGCCTTGTCTGTGATGTGGAGCCGCTCCGCCAGGTCCCGCTGGGTCATTTCCCGGTCCCGGCGGTTTTCGGCGATGAATGTACCAAGCTGTTCTTTCGTCATGGAATCACCTCGCCCTCAGTCTACCCCTCCCCGCTGAAAAAGACAACCGACCAGCGGTAGAGTTGAATAATACACAGTTAATTATAAACAAAAACTAGATTTTGTTTATAAAATATTCAAAAAGAAAGGGACGGCTTGCGCCGTCCCCATGTCTCAGTCGCTGTCCCAATTGTGCCAGACGTTCTGCACGTCGTCGTTGTCCTCCAGCATATCGATGAGTTTTTCCATGTTCTTCACATCGCCCTCGCCAGAGAGCTGGATGTAATTCTGGGGAACCATCTCCACCTCGGCGCTGACAAAGGTGTACCCCTTCTCCTCCAGGGCCTTCACCACATCGTTGAAGACGTCAGGATCGCAGGTGATTTCCAAAGCGGTGCCGTCAGCCTCAAAGTCTGCCGCACCGGAGTCCAAGGCGTCCATCATGACAGTATCCTCGTCCAGCTCGCCGTCCTCGTTGTCAATGATGATGACGCCCTTCTTGTCAAAGGACCAGCTGACGCAGCCCTGAGCACCCAGATTGCCATTGCACTTGTCAAAGGCGTGACGGACCTCCGGGGCGGTGCGCTGGCGGTTGTCGGTCAGGGCGTCCACAATGACGGCCACGCCGCCGGGGCCGTAGCCCTCGTAAGTGACGGCCTCATAGTTGTCGGTGTTGCCGGAGCCCAGGGCCTTGTCGATGGTACGCTTGATGTTGTCGTTGGGCATATTGACGGCCTTGGCCTTGGCGATGACGGTGGCTAGGCGGGAGTTGTTATTGGGGTCGCCGGAGCCGCCCTCTTTTACCGCCACAATGATCTCGCGGGCGATCTTGGTGAAGGCGGCAGAGCGCTTGGCATCAGCCGCACCCTTGGTCTTTTGGATATTATGCCATTTGGAATGTCCGGACATAGTGTATTACTCTCCTTCAATATAGTACTGAATCACTTCCCGGTGGGAAGTGGATTTTGTAATGGCCAGCTCAGGAAAACGGGCCGATAAATACAAGACAATTTCGCCGCAGATTAGGTCTTCTGTCGGAAAGTGACCTGCGTCAATGAGGCTGATCCCCTTCCCTGCCGCGTCCAAAAACTGGTGATAGCTCAGGTCGGAGGTGACGAAGGTGTCGCACCCAGCGGCGATGGCATCTGCCTCAAAATCCCCGCAGGCGCCGCCGCCCACCGCCACGTGGGAAACTGGTCCTCCGGTGCCGGCATAGCGGACGCCATTACAGCCCAAAGTCTTAGTGACAAAACGGACAAACTCTGTCAGGGCCATGGGCTCCTGCAGAAAGCCGTGCCGTCCGATTCCCGACTCGTGCAGCGGGACGGGATCCGCCAGATGCAGCGCCTTTGCCAGCAGATCATTGATGCCCCCTTGGGCAGCGTCCAGATTGGTATGCATACAGATGGCGGAGATGTTGTTCCGCAGGAGCTTTAGCAGCAGCCGCCCCTGGGGACGGTCCTCCCGGACGGTCTGCACCGGCAGCCACTTGCAGTTCATCACCGGATGATGAGACACAATCAGCTGACAACCCAAGGCCAGAGCCTCCTCCGCCACATCCTCCGTGATATCCAGAGCAACCAAAACATGGGAAACCGCATCTCCGGGGCTGCCCAGCAGGTGCCCCACATTGTCCCAGTCCGCGGCCAATTCTCTGGGCGCCCAGTCAAACAGGGCCTGTTCAACCTCACAGACAGTTGGCATGGCGCCACTCCTCTCTCATGAACAGCAGCGCGGTCAGAACATCCCGCATTGCATCCGCTTTTTTCTGATTTTCCAAGCCCCCGGCCCGGTTCAGTCCCGCCACAACGCCCTGCAGGCGAATGATCTTCGCGATGATGTACTGTTCCCCCAACGGGTCATAGAGCAGTTTGGCCCCACCATAAAGCTGGCCGAGGCTCAGAGTTTCCTGCCCCGCCATGACCTCCATGCAGGGATACAGAATCCCCCGGTCCTGAACCAGGGCTTCCCGGATAATCCGATAGCCATGCCCCGAGAGAAACTTCCGCAAGTCCTCTGCTCTGGTCTGGGGCTGAAGCAGCAGCGTGTGGCTGCCGTCCGCCGTCCAAGGGGCCCCATCAAGAATGGCGGTGATGTTCTCCCCGCCCATCCCGGCGATGACAATAGTATCCGCCTCATCGGGCCGAATTCCTGAGAGGCCATCGCACAGGCGGAAATCCACGCCCTCCGCCCCATAGGTCCGTCCAGTCTCCTGCGCCCGTGCGAGTGGGCCCTCCCGCAGGTCGCTGGCAATGGCAGAGACCACACAGCCGTGAAGCACCAGCCACACGGGCAGATAGGCGTGATCTGTGCCAACATCAGCGACTCGCGCGCCAGGCCGCACCCAGCTGGCCAGCAGCTGCAGCCGGGGTGAGAGCTCCAAGTGCCTCATGGAAAACCTCCTTGAAACGTCCCGTGGAAGGACGCATACGGGAATCCCGCATGCGTCCTCACAAGAAGCGTCCTTTACTGAGCGGCCTTGTTGGCCTCCTCATTCACTAGGGTCAGCAACTTGTCCACGTCCACTCCGTGAACCATGCAGGCCTCCTCCACAGTCTCCCCGCGAGAGGAGGGGCAGCCCAGACAGTGCATACCGATAGACAGGAAGATTGGCGCGGTTTGAGGCGCCACATCCAGAATATCACCGATAATGGTATCTTTTGTAATGGTAACCATAGAGATATTTCCTCCATTTCAAGTTTTAATGTCAGCGCAGGTCCTGCCCGCCTGTTTGTTCCGCGAAACAGAAACCATTTTTCCGCCAAAAGCGGTTCTCCGGGTATTATACTCTATTATCTGCGCAAGTTCAATAGAAAATCAAAGAAAACCTTGGAGGTTATAGAAAAAAACGGCGCCCGCGAAAGCGGACGCCGTTTTCATCTGCAAGAGACAAAACGAAATATTGTTTATCTCTGCTCCTCGCGCATCTTGGCGAAGCACTCGCTGCAATAGACGGGCCGGTCAGACTTGGGCTCAAAGGGAACCTTTGCCTCGCCGCCGCAGGCAGCGCACACGGCAGTAAAATACTCACGGGGACCGCGGGCAGCATTCTTGCGGGCGTCACGGCAGGCTTTGCAACGCTGAGGCTCGTTCTGGAAGCCGCGCTCCGCGTAGAACTCCTGCTCACCGGCAGTGAACACGAACTCCTGGCCGCACTCTTTGCACACTAAAGTCTTGTCTTCGTACATGTTTTTACCCTCTCTTTGAAAAGAAAAATATATTGCGCTCAGCTCTCGCTGACATCGCCGGAAAGTAATTGCTGTGCTACCTTGCGCCGAATGCGCTGCACAGCGTTGTCCACGGACTTTGGGGGCTTGCCTACCGTCTTGGCAATTTCCCTGCATGAAAGACCGTCTAAATAGTACCCCAAAATCTTCGCTTCAAATTCGGACAACTGTTTCCGGACACCGGATAAGAGGGCTGCTGTGTGCTCCCTGTCGATCAGATCATCTTCAGGGTTTCGCTGCGCCAAATTATTGGTACCAGAGGTGTAGGAATTACTGTCAAAGAAGGGCGTATCCAGAGGAACCGACTGATTGAGCGGTGCATGCTTATCCCGCGCTGCGGCGCGGAGAACGGAATACAGCCGGCTGCGAATGCAAATTTCCGCGAATGTCCGAAAAGAGGCCTCTTTGGAGGCGTCATATTCCCGGACGGCTTTGATGAGACCCACCATCCCCTCCTGCGTCAAGTCCTCACTGTCACCGCCAAAGAGAAAAAATGGACGGGCGCAGGTACGAACCAAACGGTTATAGCGGGTAACCAGGAGCTCTTCCGCCATGCGGTTTCCAGAGGCCGCCAGAACACACAGTTCTTCATCGGCCATTTGCTCCATAAAAGGCTGTAGATACTCATAAGATTTACACATGTTGCATTATACCTGTTTTCTAATAGAAATGTCAAGCGATTTATCGAATTTAACAAGGAAATTTCTGAAAAAATCTAGGAATTCATGAGATTCAACAGCCTTTTTCTTGAAAAATCGGGGGATCGTCCGTCCAATCAACTGAATTTTCGTTTCAGGGCCCCCTCTTGTGACAGGAATCACCGCCAGCCAAAATACAGTATACATGCCGGGATCAGCAGCGCCGATACCAACATGAACAGCCAAAAGAAAAAGTCCGCCATCCGCTCCCCTCTCACAGTGTCAGCTGCTCCAGGGGACTCTCCGGCGCAGCGCCGCCAGGGATAGCTCTGTGGAGGTGCCGATATGCCTTCTGGGTAACGCATCGGCCCCGGGGCGTGCGGGTCAGGAAACCTAACTGCATGAGATAGGGCTCATACACATCCTCCAACGTCACAGATTCCTCACCGATGGTGGCTGCCAGTGTCTCCAATCCCACAGGACCGCCGTTGTAGTGGTCGATGATGGCCTCCAGCATCCGCCGGTCCACAGGGTCCAAGCCCAGATAGTCGATCTCCAGAGCGCAGAGGGCGTGGTCCGCCACATCCCGGGCAATGACGCCGTCGGCCTTCACCTGGGCAAAGTCCCGGACCCGGCGCAGCATTCGGTTGGCAATGCGGGGGGTACCCCGGCTGCGGCGGGCAATCTCATAGGCTCCCTCCGGCACGATGTCCACATTCAAAATACCGGCGCTTCGGGTGACAATTTTTGCCAACTCCTCCGGTGTATACAACTCCAGCCGCAGCGTCACACCAAAACGGTCCCGCAGTGGGGCGGACAACTGTCCCGCCCGGGTGGTTGCGCCGATGAGGGTGAACTGAGGCAGGTCCAGCCGGATGGAATTTGCGCTGGGGCCTTTGCCCACGATGATATCCAGAGCATAGTCCTCCATTGCGGGGTACAGAATCTCCTCCACAGAGCGGTTCAGCCGGTGAATCTCATCCACAAAAAGAATATCCCCTTCATTGAGGTTGGTCAAAAGCGCCGCCAAATCCCCAGGCTTTTCGATAGCGGGACCAGAGGTGATACGGATGTTGACACCCATCTCCTGGGCGATGATGCCCGCCAGAGTGGTTTTTCCCAGCCCCGGGGGACCGTGGAGCAGGACGTGGTCCAGAGCCTCTTCACGCTTCTGGGCGGCGGCGATAAAGATGGAGAGGTTCTCCTTGGCCTTCTCCTGTCCGATATATTCCCGCAGGGATTTGGGCCGGAGGGACCCCTCCTGCACATCCTCCTGGAGGAAGGTCTTGGCCACGATGGGCTCTTCATAGATGTCATTTCCAAAGTCGATGCTCAAAACGCCGCTTCCTCCTCTCTGCTGTGCATCACTGAAACAGGATTGCCAGGACGATGCTGAGGAGGCTCAGGGCCAGAAAACTCCCTGCCGCCCCCAGAGCCACCTGGGCCTTCTTCCGGTATCGCACCTGTTCCTCCGGATTCAGTTTCCTATTGTTAATGAGAATGCGGCTGTACTTGGAAAACCGCCACATCATGAAGATGCTGGCCAAAAAACACCAGCCAATCAAATCAGAAAAGCGCACAGACCGGCCTCCTCCCTGATGCAGTCTTAAAACGTTCATCAATCTATCCCCGCACCATCTTTTTCAGGCTCTGGCGGATGATCTCCTCCAGGGGAAGATTCTCCACATCCACGCCTTTCAAAGCGGCGGAGACCTCCTGGCTGGAGTAGCCCAGCACCGCCAGGGCCTGGGCCGCCTCTGTGGCCTTACTGGCAAACATCGCCGGGGCGGAAGTGCCCTTTCCGCCAGAAAAATCCAGAACGGACGAAACATCCTTCGACATTTTGTCTTTTAATTCCAATATAATGCGCTGTGCCAGCTTTTTCCCAACGCCAGGAGCCGCCGTCAGGGTCTTTTCATCCCCAGTGACGATAGCCATGGACAGGGTCTCTGGTGTCCCCGCGGACAGAATCGCCAAAGCTGCTTTGGGCCCCACACCAGAGACGCCAATCAGCAGCTTGAAGCTGTTGAGCTCGTTTTGGGTGGCGAAGCCATAGAGGTCGAAGAGATCCTCTCCCACATTCAAATAGGTATAGACCCTCCCCCGCTGGCCCTTTTTCAGGGCAGAGAGGGTGTTGTTAGTGGTCTTACAGGCGTAACCCACACCGCCGCAGTCGATAACCGCAAGATATGGCAGCAGCTCCGCCACAATACCGTCAAGATAGTAAAACATCAGGGCCTCCTCAAATGGTTTCTCTCACGGCCCCACCCTGCGGAAGTCGTGAAGTAAAACTCCTTGCGTGACACAGGGCCAGAGCCAGTGCATCCGCCGCATCATCGGGGCGGGGGATGGCTTTCAGTTTCAAGAGCCGCTTCGTCATATCCATCACCTGGCGCTTTTCCGCCTTGCCGTAACCAGTCACCGCCAGCTTTACTTGGGAGGGGGTGTACTCGTAGAGGGGGATACCGCACTTCTCCGCGGCGCAGAGGATAACCCCCCGTCCGTGAGCCACGGCGATGCCGGTGGTGATATTGGTATTGAAGAACAGCTCCTCAATGGAGATCACATCCGGTTTCAGCTGACCGACCAGCTCCTCCATGTCGCAGCTGATCTGGTAGAGGCGGCGGCTGAGGGGCAGCCCCGCCGGGGTGGTAATGGCGCCGTAGGTCACCATCTGAACTTGTGCCCGCTCCGCCTCCACCAGACCAAAGCCGATGGTGGCAAAGCCGGGGTCGATGCCTAAGATGCGCATAGCCCGCCCCTTTCAAATTGCATACCTAATTAGTATAACAAACTTTAATGGAAAGCGCAAAGATCGGAAGAGCACA
>NZ_CAJULS010000024.1 GCF_910587525.1 uncultured Oscillibacter sp.
TCTTCTCCGCACGGAGCCAGCCAGGCGCGAAGCGCGGGAAGAGAAGAAAGTCCTTACGTCTACCCATCAAATTTCCTGCGTGCCCTTCAATCGAAGCGAAACGCTCCCGCGAGTGCCAAAAGCGTCTTTTTCTCTTTTGGACCGTGCACGGCGAAGCCGTGCAGCCCCCGTCCCCGCCCGCGGCGGGAGAACCCCCGTCCCGCCCCCGTGGGGCGGCATCCCCCGTCCCCCGCAGGGGAACCCCCATAAAGGAGACATTGTATGAAAACCGCATTAGTTCTGGAGGGCGGTGCCCTCCGCACAATCTTCTCCGCCGGCGTCTGCGACGCATTCTTAGACATGGCCCTTCCTCTGCCCGACTATACCGTGGGCGTCTCCGCCGGCATCGCCTACGGCGTCAGCTACCTCTCCCGCCAGAGCCGGCGGAATCTCCATCTCATCACCTCCTATGTGCAGGACCCCCGCTACATGGGATGGCGGAACTGGGCCAATCCCCGGAACCGCTCCTACTTCGGCTTGGAGTTCGCTTACACCACCATCCCCAACAAGCTGATCCCCTTTGATTACGGCGCCTTTGAATCCTATCCCGGCACAGTGGAGGCAGTGGTCACCAACCTGGACACCGGTCTTGCCGAGTACCTGCCGGTACCCCGCCGGGACGAGCACAACCTGCTGCTTCAGGCCACCTGCGCCATCCCGCTGATGTTCCCTATTTACCACCTGGACGGCAAACCCTGTCTGGACGGCGGCTGCGCCGACGCCATCCCATGGCGGCGGGCTTTTGAGACGGGCTGTGACCGGGTGGTGGTAGTCCTGACCCGGGAGCGGGATTTTCACAAGGGCTCCGACAAGAGCCTGCGGGTGCTGGAGCGGACCTTCCGCCGGTATCCCCGATTTCTTGAGACCATGCGCACCCGGGCGGAGCGGTATAACCAAAGCCGGGAGGACCTCTTTGCCCTTGAGCGGGCCGGCAAGGTGTGGGTCGTCGCCCCGGAGGACACCTTGGGCTGTTCCCGGACGGAGAAGAATCTGGACACCCTGCGGGCGCTGTGGCAGCAGGGCTATTTTGCCGGCCGACGGGCCGCGGAAGACGTGCGCGCCTTCTGGACGGAGGAGGCGCGTTGATCCGTTTGAAATGTTTTTTCACCGGGAAATACGCAAGCGTTTTCGTTTTCAGTAATATTTCACATAATTTTTGCAAATAATTGTTATACTATCTAAAAGTTTACGCAAATTTTGCATTTCCCATTTCCAACCCTTTCCTTTCCTGCTTCCAACATATATAATAGGGACGCCTCATAAACTTGACAGCAGCCCGGACTTTCCCTGCACTCCGGAAAATGGATCAAAGGAGCGTCGGCATGGATATTTTTTCACTCTTCACTCTCTGCGGAGGACTGGCCTTCTTTCTCTACGGCATGACCACCATGTCCAAAAGCCTGGAGAAGATGGCTGGCGGCAAGCTGGAACGGCTGCTCAAGCGCATGACCTCCACTCCCCTTAAAAGCCTGCTGCTGGGCGCCGGCATCACCATCGCCATCCAGTCCTCCTCTGCCATGACAGTGATGCTGGTGGGCCTGGTGAATTCCGGCGTCATGGAAATCGGCCAGACCATCGGCGTTATCATGGGCTCCAACATCGGCACCACGCTGACGGCGTGGATTCTCTCCCTGACGGGCATTGAGAGCGAAAACGTCCTCGTCAACATGCTCAAGCCGGAGAGCTTCTCCCCCCTGCTGGCCCTGGCGGGCGTACTGCTCATCATGGGCTCCAAAAAACAGCGGCGGCGGGATGTGGGCCGCATTCTGGTGGGCTTTTCCATTTTGATGTACGGCATGGAACTGATGAAGGACTCCGTCAGCCCCCTGGCGGACATGCCGGAGTTTTCCCAGGTCCTGACGGCTTTCCAGAATCCCCTCACCGGCGTGCTGGTGGGCGCGGTGGTCACCGGCATCATCCAGTCCTCCGCTGCCTCGGTGGGCATTCTGCAGGCCCTGGCGCTCACCGGCTCCATCACCTATGGCATGGCCGTTCCCATTATCATGGGCCAGAACATCGGCACCTGCGCCACCACCCTCATCAGCTCCATCGGCGTCAACCGCAACGCCAAGCGGGTCTCCGTGATCCACATCGCCTTTAATGTCATCGGCACGGCAGTGGGGCTGGCGCTCTTCTTTGGCGGAAACCTCATTTTCCACTTTGCCTTTTTGGATGAGGCCACAGGGGCCGTTGGTATTGCCTTCTGCCACACGGTGTTCAACGTCTTCACCACGGCGCTGCTGCTGCCCTTCTCCCGCCAGCTGGAACGGCTGGCGCGGAGAATGATCAGCGACGAGTCCAAGGCGGAACAGTTTGCCTTCCTGGACCCCCTGCTGCTGCGGACCCCCAGCGTGGCCATCAGCGAGTGCGTTTCCATGACCAACCGCATGGGCGCCCTGGCCAGAGAAAACCTGCTGCTGTCCATCCGGCAGCTGTCGGACTTCTCTGATACCCGGGAGAATCAGATTCTTAAAAATGAGGACAAGCTGGACATCTACGAGGACCGCCTGGGAAGCTATCTGGTGCAGGTTTCCCAGCACGGTGTCTCCATGGACGACATCCGCACCGTCTCCCGCCTGCTCCACGCCATCGGCGACTTCGAGCGTATCGGCGACCACGCCCTGAATCTCCAGGACTCCGCCCGGGAGCTCCACGAACGGGGCCTCACCTTCTCCGGCTCCGCCGAGGCGGAGCTGCGGGTCCTGATTTCCGCCCTGGAGGACATCCTGGAGGCGGCTCTGGACTGCTTCACTGCCGCCGACGCCGCGGCCGCCCAGTCCATCGAACCCCTGGAAGAGACCATTGACCGGCTGATTGAGGAGATCCGCAGCCGCCATATCTCCCGCCTCCAGACAGGCACCTGCACGATCCAGCTGGGCTTTGTGCTCAATGACCTGCTGGGCAACTTTGAGCGGGTCAGCGATCACTGCTCCAATATTGCCGTCAGCGTCATTGAGGAAAAGCGCGGCGATGTCAGCCGCCACGCCTACCTCCATCAGCTGATTACGGAGGAGAACTTCTCCTCCACTCTGCAGGTGGACCTGGGCAAATACCGCCTGCCGGAGGAGCCGGCCTGACGGACAGGCCTCCCGCAATTGGCAAATCCGCAATCGCTCCCGGAGACAGTGCTGTCTCCGGGAGCGTTTTTTGCCATCAGGCCTGCGCCTGCATGTCTCCCGCCGGAGACTGCCGTACCGCGCATAAATTCGCTCAGGGGCGGCATCCTAATCCATATCACCGAAACAGGAGGAACCCCTGATGTCTGTGGACTTTAAAAACAGCGAGACGCTGAAAAACCTGATGCGGGCCTTTGCCGGAGAGAGCCAGGCCCGAAACCGCTACACTTTCGCCGCTGGACTGTGCCAGCAGCAGAAATTACAGGTGCTGGCGGACGTATTCACCTTCACTGCCAACCAGGAGAAGGAACACGCCGAGATCTTCTACAACCACATGAAGGAGCTGGCGGGAGAAACCGTCCACATTGACGGCGGCTACCCGGTGGACATCACCAATGACATCCTCCAGCTGCTGCGCCGGGCCCAGCACAATGAATTTGAAGAGCACGACCCGGTTTACAAGGACTTCGCCGACACCGCCCAGAAGGAGGGCTTTCCCAAGGTGGCGGCCTCCTTCCGCCAGATTGCCGAGATTGAAAAGACCCACGGAAACCGCTTCGCATATCTTGCGGACCTGCTGGATCAGGGACGGCTGTTCTCCAGCCAGGGTAAGACTGCCTGGATGTGCCTGAACTGCGGCTATATCTACGAGGGCACGGAGGCCCCCAAGCTGTGCCCGGTATGCGAACACGATCAGGGCTATTATATCCGTTTGGACATGGCCCCCTACGGCGGCGCTCAGGTCCTGGGAAAGTGAGGCCGGCATGACCAACATCAGTCCCAAGGTCCGCTCCCAGTTCGACTCCCTGTCCCCTGCCCTGCAAAACGCCATCCTGGCCAAAAACGTGAGCATTAACACTCTGTATGACCTGATCGGCGTGCTGGATGAGATCATCCGGGAGGCGGAGGAATCATAACCCCCTGTCTGGAAGCTGCATTGCAAACGGCCCTGACTTGCAGAAGTCAGGGCCGGGCTCCGCAGACCATATATCGCGGTGTGCCATTAGTAATTTCTTATTGTGACCATTTTAGGCTGGCGCTTTTGAGGTTATTCGTTTCTGCCATAACTCCTAATAAGCGCCGAAATGGACTCTTCTATTCCCACATCGGGTACAAAACCCATCTGCTCTGCAGCCCTTTCTCCGGAAACCTCCCAAATATGGCCGTCGGCTGGATCCGGCTCTCCGGTAAAGATAATCTCCGAATGTGAGGATGTAATCTCCCTGCACATCCTGGCAAGCGACAGATTGGATATACTGTCACCTGAAAGATTGAAACATCCCTCAACGTTGCGGTTCAGGGAGAGGCAGACCGCTCTTGCAACATCCAGCACAGAAATATAATTCTGTATCCGTCCGCCTGTCCCATACAATCTAATGGGAACATTTTTCAGGCAGCATGACACCACTATGGGCAAGAGGGTTTTCTGACTCATTCCTGGCCCAACAGGAGATGGAATCCTTAAAATAACTGATTTTATCCCAGATGCTTTTACAATGTATTCGCCTGCCAATTTAGACGCATGATACATAGTCGTGGGCGCCAGTGGATGATTCTCCGTAATAGGCCGCATAATGGGAACGCCAATTACCGGCATACTGGAACAATATAAGAATTTTGAGACACCGCAGCGCTTCGCTAATGTAACAATATTCTGTGTCCCAACGGCATTGACCGCCATAAGGCGGCTGTCCGCACCGTCATAGCTAATATGCGCCGCGCAGTGGACCACTACGTCTAGGGGACCCATCCGCGCCGCCGTTGCCTCTACTATACCTTGGGAGGAAATATCTGCTGAATAGTATTTCTCCAAGTCCAGCTTGTTTACGGCGCTATGGCTTAAACCGCATACGCGGTGACCCTCTTCCATCAGCATCCGGCAAATATGGCTTCCGATAAAACCATTACAGCCTGTTACCAATACGTTCATGTAATCTCCTCTTTCAATGGAGTCCTTGTCAATACAGAGGCAAGAAACGGCTTGTCCGGATCATTTGCCTCTATTTCACCCAGCAGAGAGGATATCCCATATTCTACCACTTGAAACGAAATTGTACGCGTACATGTGTCAAGCGTCGCATAACTGCATCCGCGGCCGTCGCGCTGCTGTCCCAGAGACCCCGGGTTGAGGAGTGTTGTATTTCCCAGAGTACGTACCATTTTATGATGCGTGTGACCTAAAACAACAAAATCATATGGCGCATATAATTCCGCAGCCTCGATAGGGGTATCCGGGTAAACCCTCCCGTTGAGAGGATCCAATGGTGATCCGTGAAACGCGGCAATGTTTAAGCCATCCATATCAAGCTGCACCTGCGGTTTTAGTGACCGCAGAAATGCCACGTTTTCTTCTGATATTGCACCCGTACGCAGGCAGCGGACATAGGAAGACCCATATTTTTGACTCAGGCTTTCCACATTCCGCAGTCCATCCATAAGTTCCAAAAAGCAGCGGTCATGATTGCCCAGCAAGCATAACCAACCGCTTTCCCTCAACGCTGTCAATATCCTGTCCTGTTGATAATAGTAACCAAACACATCGCCGCAAAACACCACCAGATCCGGTTTTTCCTGCTGTAAACGCTTTTGAAATTCCTGAAAGGCGCCTATGTTGCCGTGAATGTCAGAAAAAAATATCAGCTTCATAATCTGCTCCCGGTTGTATCAATAAATACCCCTCCGCGCTCCGAAGCACCCGTTATCACATAAAGCTCATTGATATACCGAAATGCTTTCCCGTGCTGTATGGAAAAACTTCCCTCTATGCTTTGGTGCAGTACCGATTCCATCAGCATCGCTTTTACATCGCAGAATCCGAATTGCGCACGTATGGGGGTAGTGCCGGAAAAACGGACATTTAATTCAAATGGCACAGGAACTCCGTTCTTGTTCAGACGCAGTTGAACGTTCAATGGCCCGTCTGGCTGAAAGGCGGCACAGATTTGCTCCGAAAGCTTTTGGATCGCAGAATCTTCTATCACCTCAGCTTTCCAGGATGTACCGTCTTTTAACGTTCTGCGCATGATAATGGGAGCCGGGATAAATCCGTCCAGGCTCTGATAGCAGCCAACCGTATATTCATCCTCCGCATCCCCAATGTATTCCTGAACTACGTAGTCAGGGGCTTCCATAGCCCGTTTTAAATCCGCTTCGTTTTCGACCATGAATACGCCTTTAGAACCTTTTCCCCTGCGCGGCTTGGCAATCAGCGGATATTTGTACTGCTCCAACAGTTTTTCGGCCTCGCCCGACAAGCGGCAGGCAGGGGAGGGAAAACCATGGCTTTCCAACCAACGGCAAGTGAGAAACTTATCCCGGCCGATCTCCAATTTATTTGGAGAGGATGCCCGAAATATAGCTCCCGTTTCATGCAAAAGCTGCTCCCGCACAGGAGAGAGCGCGTCAATGATCTCTTCAACTCCCGAAAATACAATTTTAATTCTTTCGGAGACGCAGAGGTCAACGAGCCATGGAATGAACTCTTTAGAAATCGCATAGGGGGACGTATAGGCTTTATCACACAGATACAGACCCTCTGTATCGGAGAAGACACATGCTCCCACAATATAACAGTCCAGTCCTGAATTCCTGATTGCTTTCAAAATACCCTGACTGACATTGCCACTCATACCAAGTATCAAAACACGAATTTTATTCATTTAGAGGCCCCTTCCCGCTTGCTTTACAGATACGCAACCTGTAATAATGCGTACGTTTTGGCGGGCCTGTTTCAGCCATGGAAAAAGTTGTTGGAAGCATTGAAAAGAGACGATTTGTGTGGTATTCTGAATTCCTATAGAAGCAGCACGTTTCTTACAAAAACGTACACATTTTTGCAAAATTCCTTGTTCATGAAAACACCCCGGCAAAAGCAAAAAACTCCCGCGGAGGGTTGCCCTTGAGGGCCTCTCCGCGGGATTCTATATCTGTCACATTTTGTTGTCCTATGAGTCCCTTGCAACCTGGTGGAGCCATTCAGTAGCCGATGATGAGCCCCTTCTCCATGGCGTAAAAGCTGGTGAGGCCGCGGCAGGAGATGATATCCACACTCTTCACCGGCAGGGCGTCGTGAATGGCCTGCTTCAGTTTCAGTGCGCCGGGGAGGTTTTCGCAGTGGGAGATCACCACCCGGGCTCCGGTGCAGTCCTTGCTGGCGCCCATGAGGGCGGCGATGGCCTTGCAGGTCTTGGCCTCTCCCCGGGCCTTATCGGCCACGTGGATGGTGCCCTGCGGGGTGGCGTCGGCGATGACATGGATACCCAGAGAGTGAAGCAGATTGCCCACCAGCGGCCGCATACGGCCATTTTTAATGAGGTTGTCGAAATTCTCCAGGGTAAAACAGGTCCGCAGGGCCGCCTGGTACAGGCGCAGCTGATCGCAGATGTCCTCAAAGGCGTCTGCCGCCGCATCCTTCATCAGGGCAATGGCCCGGTGGATCAGCAGCGCCATGGCCCCGGCGGTGGCCTTGGAGTCGATGACGCAGATCTTCTTCTCCGGATGCTCCTCCAGCACCATGTCCCGGGCCATCACGGCGGCATTGTAGGTGCCGGAGAGGTTGGCGGAGATGGTAAAGCATACTGTGCAGTCCCCAGCCTCAAAGGCCTTGGCAAAGGCCGCCGGAGAGGGGCACGCCGTGGATGCCGCCGTCTTCTCCGCCGCCATGGCCTCCAGCATCTCAGGGATCACCAGCCCGTCGTTATCAATGAACTCCCGCTCCCCCACCTGGATGCGCAGAGGGACGATCTCAACCCGGACAGGGCTGTCCTGGAAAGACGCCATTCGCAGATCACAGCTGCTGTCGCTCACAACGTTCCAAATCATAATAAACTCCTTATAATATGGTTTTGTATACCACATTTTCTATTATCATACCGCACAAGCACCTGTTTGTCAATGGTAAAATGGCAGCAGGAGAAGAAATCCTTGACGGCAGCATCAGTTGGTGATATAGTCATAATAGTTTTTTTTAGAACAGTTTTTTCAGAAACGATTGGAGGCTCCCCATGCCCACCGTCACTACCCGGCTGCTGCGGTTCTCCAGACAGTTCGAGCGGTTTTACGAGCATCAGTTCGCCCCCATGCTGGAGCGGACCGGCCTGACCATGCGGGAGATCCATGTGCTGCTGTTTCTGGCCAACAACCCCGGCTATGACACCGCCCGGGACGTGGCGGAGTACCGGGGGATGGCAAAATCTCAAGTCTCCCAGGCGGTGGACCTGCTGGCGGCCCGGGGCGTCCTCCGCAGAGCGCCGGACGCATCCGACCGCCGGGTAGTCCATCTCGCCGTCACGGAGCCCGGCGTCCCCCTGGCCCGGGAGGCTCAGGCCATCCAGGCGGCCTGCGGGCGGCGGCTTCTGGCGAATTTCTCGCCGGAGGACGAGGCTCAATTCCGCCGCCTGCTGGAGACCGTACTGGAAAACGGTGCGCATCTTATGGAGAAGGAAGTACAGCCATGAATCAAAAACAAGCGGATCTGGGCAGCGGCAAGGTGGGAAAACTCCTGTTCTCCCTGGCCCTGCCCACCATCACGTCCCAGATCGTCAATATGCTCTACAACCTGGTGGACCGGGTCTACATCGGCCACATGCAGCCGGCGGACACCGTGGGCAAGCTGGCCCTCACCGGCGTGGGGGTGTGCCTGCCGGTCATCATGATTATCTCCGCCTTCGCCGCATTAATGGCAATGGGCGGCGCGCCCCGGGCCTCCATCCAGGAGGGCAAGGGAAATCCGGCGGAGTCCGAGCGAATCATGGGCGGCTGCCTGACGCTGCTGGTGGTCACCTCCCTGTGCCTGACGGCGGCGTTCCAGCTCTTCGCCGAGCCGCTGCTGCTGACCTTCGGCGCCAGCGAAAACACCATCGGCTACGCCCTGAGCTATATGCGCATCTACTCCCTGGGTACGCTGTTTGTCCAGCTGACCCTGGGCATGAACGCCTATATCACCGCCCAGGGATTCACCACCGTCAGCATGAAAACCGTACTGATCGGTGCGATTCTGAATACCATTCTGGACCCCATTTTTATCTTCGCCTTCGGGCTGGGCGTGCAGGGCGCGGCGCTGGCAACCATTCTTTCCCAGGCAGTGTCGGCGGTGTGGGTTCTGCGGTTCCTCACCGGCGGCAAAACCAAGTGGCGCATCCGGCGGGAGAACCTGCGCCCCCGGGCCGCGGTGGTGCTGCCCTGCCTGGCCCTGGGCCTCTCCCCCTTCATCATGCAGTCCACGGAGAGCCTCATCGCCATGTGCTTCAACTCCTCACTGCTGAAATACGGCGGGGATATCGCCGTAGGGGCCATGACCGTGCTGACCAGCATCATGCAGTTCGCCATGATGCCCCTCCAGGGCCTGACCCAGGGCGCCCAGCCTATCATCAGCTACAACTACGGCGCCCGGAACGCCCAGCGGGTGCGGGACGCCTTCCGGGTGCTGCTGCGCTCCTGCCTCGTCTACTCCCTG
This sequence comes from uncultured Oscillibacter sp., assembly GCF_910587525.1. Lineage (GTDB taxonomy): Bacteria > Bacillota > Clostridia > Oscillospirales > Oscillospiraceae > Oscillibacter. The sequence goes on from NZ_CAJULS010000024.1 coordinate 9,610, forward strand.
ACCATGTGGGTTTTAGTGCAGCTCTTCCCCCAGACCTTCGCTCTGATCTTCAACAACGACCCGGAGCTGGTGGAGTACACCGCGTGGGCCCTGCGGATCTATATGGGTGCCACGGGCATCTTCGGCGTCCAGATCGCCTGCCAGCAGACCTTTGTCTCTCTGGGGAACGCCAAGACATCTCTGTTTCTGGCAGTTCTGCGGAAGATCATCCTGTTGATTCCCCTGATCTATATCCTGCCCAATTTCTTCGCGGACAAAGTCTTCGCCGTGTTCCTGGCGGAACCCGTGGCGGACGCCCTGGCGGTGACCACTACGGCCATCATGTTCTCCATGCAGTTCCGCCCTGCCATGGCACGGCTGGAGGCCGAATCATAAAACGCACAGGACCCGCCGTATGCCCTCCGGCGGGTCCTGCGGCATTCCAGCCCCGCCCCCGAGGCGGAGGCGGAACGCTTTTCCTGTTTTTATTGCAAGCCCCGGCGGGACGGTGTCAAGTTCCGGGCAGCCCCGCCCGGACGGCAATCAGCTCCGCCGTGACGGACACCGCGATCTCCTCCGGCGTCTCCGCGCCGATCGGAAGGCCGATGGGGGCGTGGACTTTGGCATACTCCTCCGCCGTGAAGCCCGCCGCCAGCAGCCGCTCCCGGCACAGGGCCAGTTTCTTTTTGGAGCCGATACAGCCCAGGTACTTCACGCCGCTGCGGAGGGTCCCGGTCAGCACCTCGTAGTCCGCCTGGTGGCCCCGGGTCATGATGACCACATAATCGTCCGCCGTCAGGGTAATCTGCCCGCTGATTTTCGTGAAATCCCCACTGAGAACAGCCTCCGCCCGGGGGAACAGGGCGGGATCGGCGAACTCGGGCCGGTCATCGTAGACCACCGGACGGAAGCCCACGGCCGCGATGGCGGGCACCAGGGCCCGGGAGACGTGGCCGCCGCCGAAGATATAGACCCGTCCCGCCCGCACCATGGGGATAGCCAGCCAGGCGCCGGCCAGGGCGGGTTTGTTTCGCAGCAGGGAGAACAGGTCCTCCGGCGGGGTCTCCAGATGCCGGGGGCCGTTCCGGTCCGCCGTACCCATGGCGGCGGTCTCCTCCTGGACGTTCAGCACCAGCCAGGTGTCCAGGTTCCCGCCGGAAGCCTCCATCAGGTCCCGCAGGACGGCGACGGCATTGGCGTCCCCGGCGGGGAGATATTGGAAGCGCAGCGTCACACCGCCGCCGCAGACCATGCCCAGGCTGGCGGCATCCCCCTGGACGAAACGGAAGTGCCGCAGGGCGCTGCCGCCGCTCTCCAGAAGCTCCGCGGCCAGCCGCTGGGCCTCGTACTCCACATTTCCGCCGCCGATGGTCCCCAGGGCCCGCCCCCCGGGGAATACCGCCATCAGCGCCCCTGCTCCCCGGGGCGTAGAGCCGCTGGCCTCCGTCACAGCCACCAGCTCCGCCGGTGTCCCCGCCTCCAGGGCGTGGACAATCTCCCGCACCAGTTCCCGCATATGCCTCATCCTCTCCTGCATTTTCTCCTATGATATAGTCAAATAACCGGAAAACAGCAGCCTGTTAAGGCGTACACGCTGTAACGCCTGAAAAGGCTTTTCATCGTTTTCGTTGTTTGATTATAACACATCTCTTCTCCCGCGCAAACGGTCCTGGGGGATTTTTGCTGAAAAGTCTTCCACCCCCCAGGCGGCTGTCCCGGATGGCCGCCTGGGGGTTCCTGTCATTACCCTGTGCTACAAGTTTGCGAAAACTGTCAAAGACAAGACAATTTTGAAGAAATCGAACATGTTCCGCCGGCCTTTCTCCCGGTAAAATATATCCCAGACGCCCTCCAAAAATGGAAAATTTATCTATTTCATTTACTTGCGTTATAAACCTAACCGGGGGGGAGAGGAGGCCGCTCACGGGAGCGTATACCGTCACCGTTACAAGGACGCCAGCGGCACCATCGATGTGAACGTCCACGTGCAGCTGCCCGGCCAGGGCTCCGCCACCAAGCGGGAGACCCAGAAGGTTTCTCGCCTGGCTGACAACAACCGCCCGGTCCGCGTCACAGCTCCCATGGATAAGAGCATGGCCGACCAAAAGCGGGAGACAGCGCAGAAGCGGCGGGAGCTGGCCCAGGCCGAACGGCGTATATCGGATTTAGACGTGCTGTTTCAACGTATCTATGAGGACAATATCAGCGGGAAACTTTCAGACGAGCGGTTTTCCAAGCTGTCCAAGTCCTACGAGGACGAACAGCGCACGCTGACGGAAAAGGCCAAGGCCCTCCATGCTGAATTGGACAAGGAACAGGCCCAGGCCGTGAACGTGGCGCAGTTTATCGCCCTGGTGAAGAAGTACAGCGAGATTGACACGCTCACCCCGGCCATTTTTAACGAGTTTATAGAGCGTATCAACGTACACGCCCCGGACAAGTCCAGCGGACACCGCACCCAGCAGATTGACATTGTTTATAACTTCATCGGTATTCTCCCCACTCCCCAGGCAAAGGAAGAAGCGGCGTAGCCTCCCGACTACGCCACTTCTTCAAGATAAAAATACTTCCTTATGAGGCCCCGCCATTTGGTGCAGGGGCCTTTCCCTCTGTTTTCACTTGTTCACCGCCAGGAGCCCCACTACATAACAGGTAATTCCCTCCTCATTGAACTGGTATGTCGCGTCAATGCCGATCCACGTCACGGGGCTCCCCTGCCAGGTGGGGGAGGCGGATCTGGCTGTGCCCGGAGCTCCAAAGGCCCGGAACTCCCGCTGCCCCGGCGTCATCATCGTGAATGGTATCCCGCTGGAGCTCACAAGAAGCACTGCCAGGGGCCGGTGGGGAAGGTGACGGAATTAGGGCCTCCAGTCCCCCATTTTCCGGTGCCCACATAGCTGGTGGTGTAGATCTGGCAGTTGCCGGTTCGGGCCGCCCGGGCCGCGGCCTCGGCTTTCAGCGCGGCGTCCACCTTGGCATTGTCGGCATTGAAATCCTCCATCAGAATGCGGTCTGTGCCGTCCCACCAGGAGAACTGGTAGTTTGTGGTCTGTCCCATGCTTGTTTCTCCTTTTTGCTGGGGCCTGGGCTGTTTTCGGGGGAATGGCCCAGCCCCTTCTGCCGGGGATCCTGTGGGGCCTAGGCTTTTGTGGGGCCCGCAGCCCTCTGCGGGCCATTCCCCCCTCTAACTCCCGCCGCCCCTCCTAGCCGGGGTGCACGAAACCGGGAAAACGCCCCTGCAAAAAGCTGCCTCCGGGCCGGACGGCCTTGCCAAAACCATGCCTATGTGCTATAATTTATTTATCATTCACACTTCAAAAAATTTTAGATATACTGACGGAGGGCTGTCCATGAAGCGCATCAGCAAGGAAAACTACTACCTGGACATCGCGCAGACCGTGCTGGAGCGGGCCACCTGCCTGCGCCGGGTCTACGGGGCCATCATCGTGAAAAACGATGAGATTATCGCCACCGGCTACAACGGCGCCCCCCGGGGCCGGGCCAACTGCGTGGACCTTGGCTACTGCTCCCGGGAGGCCATGCGGGTACCCCGGGGCGAGCGGTACGAACTGTGCCGCAGCGTCCACGCCGAGGCCAACGCCATCATCTCCGCCGCCCGGCGGGACACCGTGGGCGGCACGCTGTACCTGGTGGGCCGGGACGCCCAAACCGGCGGGCTCCTCTCCGACGCCACCTCCTGCTCCATGTGCCGGAGGCTTGTAATCAACGCAGGACTGGAAAAGGTGGTGATCCGCCGCACGGAGACCGAATTTGAGGTGGTGGACGTGGAAGAGTGGATCGCCGAAGACGACCTCCTGGTTCCTCCGGAGGAGGTCCCGGACCTGCCCTGACAGCAGAGACCGCCATATATAAAGAAAGGAAGTCTTGCCCTTGAAAACAGGACTTGTCACCTTTTACCATATCCACCACTACGGGGCCCTGCTCCAAGCGGCGGCCACGCTGCGGACCGTGGAGTCCCTGGGCGGAACGTGTGAGATCATCGACTACTATGTCAACCAGAGCAACGATCTCTTCCGCGCCTCCACCGGCCTTGGCTCCGCCGCCGCAGACGCCCACACGGCCCTGCACTACAAGCCCCTGAAAATCCGGCGTGACCGGTTTGAGGATTTCTCCCGCCGCTGGCTCCGCATCTCCCCCCACCGGTTTGAGAGCTTTGAGGAGCTGCGGTCGGCGGAGCTGCCCTACGACCTGATCCTCTCCGGCAGCGACCAGATCTGGAATCCCACCATCTTCCCGGACGGGCGGTTTGACCCGGTGTTCTTCGGCGCGTTCTCAGACCGCCGGAAGATCGCCTACGCCCCCTCCTTCGGCGTCCCCCGGATTCCCGATGGGATGGAGGCGGAGCTGAGAGACTATCTAAAGCAGTTCTCCCACCTCTCCGTCCGGGAGAACCAGGGGGCGGCCATTGTCCGCCGAGTCGCCGGACGGGAGCCGGCCCTGGTGCTGGACCCCACGCTGCTGCCCTCCCGGGAGGACTGGGCCGCCATGGCGGCGGAACACACCGAAAAGGGCTATATCCTCTGCTACTGCATCAGCGCCCCCGGCCCGCTGGAGCCCTATATCCGCCGTCTGACGAAGGAGACGGGCCTGCCGGTGGTACAGCTGTGCGGCACACGGCGGAGGGTTCATCCAAAGGCCAAATGCGTGCTGGACGCCGGACCGGCGGAGTTCCTGGGCCTTTTCCGGGACGCAAGCTATGTCTGCACCAACTCCTTCCACGGGACGGTATTCTCCGTCCAGTTTCAAAAGCCCTTCTTCACCGCCGTCTCCCCCCGGGAACTGGCCGCACCGGAGACCTCCCGGACCTTCAGCCTCCTGAGCCGTCTGGGGCTGACGGAGCGGATTGTGGGCAAGGGCGATGCCGCAAATCTCAAAGAGCCCATTGACTGGCCGCCGGTGGAGGCCCGCCTCCAGACCGCCCGGCAGTCCTCTCTCCGCTACCTGGAGGCCGCCCTGCGGGATGAGGAGTTTCGGGAATCCCCCGCCCCGGCGGCGGAAGATGGCCCGCCCCGTCTGGCGGATGATACCCACTGCACCGGCTGCACCGCCTGCGCCGCCGCCTGCCCGCGGGATGCCATCGCAATGGAGCGGGACCGGGAGGGCTTTGCCCGCCCGGTGGTGGACCTGGACAAATGTGTCCGCTGCGGCCGCTGCACCGCCGTCTGTCCCGCCCTGCACCCCCAGGAGCAAAAGCCCCCGCCCGCGGCCTTCGCCGCCTGGAACCGCAGCGACGCCATCCGCCGGGACTCCACCTCCGGCGGCGTGTTCACCGCCCTGGCGGAATACGTGCTCGAGGGGGGCGGCGTGGTATTCGGCGCGGCCTTCGACGGACAGCAGCACCTGCGCCACACGGTGTGCTTCCGAAAGGAGGAGCTTTGGCGCATGCGGGGAGCAAAATACGTGCAGAGCGACCTGGAGGGCACCTTTCGCATGGTGAAGGAGTACTTGGAGAACCGCCAGGTGCTCTTCTCCGGCACACCCTGTCAGGTGGACGGCCTTTACCGCTATTTGGGTGGCCGTCCGGAGAATCTGACCACCTGCGACCTGGTGTGCCACGGGGTGCCCTCCCCCGGCGTGTGGGAGGACACGGCCCGGTATATCGAGCGGCGGAAGGGCAAGGGCCTTCAGGCGGTGCGCTTTCGCAACAAGATCACCGGCTGGAAGGATAGCCACTTCACCGCCGTCTACGACGACGGCTCCGTGGACTCGGCCCCCCTGTTCCGCACAGAGTACGGCCGCGCCTTCGGACGGGCGCTCTTCCTGCGGCCCAGCTGCTACCGCTGTCCCTACGCCTCCATGACCCGTCCCGGAGACTTCACTTTGGGGGACTTCTGGGGCCTGCGGCCCGATGAGCTGCCGGAGCAGCAGGAAAAAGGCGTCAGCCTCCTGCTGGTGAACACAGCCCATGGCAGCCATCTCTTCGACCAGCTTCCCCTGAGCCGGCAGGCTTTCCCTGTAGAGCGGGCCATCGCCGGAAATCCCCGGCTGGTCTCTCCCACGTCCTGTCCCCCGGACCGGGCATCGTTCTTCGCCGCCTATGCCTTGGAGCCCTTCGACGCGGTGCGCAAGCGGTTTTTCACCCTGCCGTCCCTGCCGGTGCGGGCCGCGGGAAAGCTGCTGTCCCCGGAGCTGAAAGCAAAACTGCGGAAAAAACTGCGGTAGTTGGAAAAATGTTGCAAATGCAATCGCGTTTAATAGGAGAACTCTGTTATATAATAGGAAAATCCCATTGTTGATAAAAGGAGTGTTCACCATGAAAAAGTACGAGTGCGAACCCTGCGGCTATATCTATGACGAGGCGGCCGGCGATCCGGACAACGGCGTTGCCCCCGGCACCAAATGGGAGGACCTGCCGGAGGACTGGGTGTGCCCCGTCTGCGGCCTGGGCAAGGATGTCTTCAAAGAGGTGTAAAAAGTTTCGGACCACGCCATAAGCAAGCCAACACCCGCTGAGAAGCAGCTGCTTTTCAGCGGGCGCCGCTTTATAATAAACTGACTGGCAGAGAGAAATCGATAAAGGAACAGGACGTATGGCATTCACACTGATTGATTTGGAAACCTGGGAACGCAGAGAGTTTTATCGTCAGCACACTTGAAAAGAATCATTCTGATTCTTTTCAACCTGGCGGCAGTAAAACTGCCGCCAGAGCCCGCATAAGCGGACGTGTGTTTGACTTCATAGTTGAGGCACACGGGCAATGCCCGTTCAGCAGGGCTTCGCCCCGCTGGTTGAAAATCCGGAACTTGCGGATTTTCAAGTGCTTCAACTATACCTGCATTTTATCAATGAGGTGAGATGCGCTTATTCAGCGACCGTCAATCTGGATATAACGGCCCTAAAGGGATATCGGCTCTACCCTGCTATGATTTGGCTGTTGACAAAAACGGTGAATCAGATGCCGGAGTTTCGTACTGCACTCACAGACGAAGGCCTTGGCATTTACGATCAAATACTCCCGGCTTATACGATTTTTAATCAGGAGAGCAAGACTTTCTCCGGAATATGGACAGAGGCCAATCCTGATTACAGTGAATTCCTGAAGGCCTATGAAGCGGACGCCGCAGAGTTTTCTTCCTCTGCGAAATTTGCTCCAAAGCCAGACAGGCCCCTCAACTCGTTTGATATTTCAATGGTGCCATGTTTACATTCACTGCCTTTGATAGCAATGTCTTTGGCGAGGGGAAATACCTTCTTCCCATATTCACCATTGGGAAATTTTTCGAAGCAAACGGCAGAAGAATGCTGCCGCTTGCGATTCAAGCTCACCATGTTTGGCTTATAATTCTTTTCTGTGGAAGGAAGCATCCGCCGCTTGGGCGTTTTGCCTTTTTCAAATAAGATCTAACCCCTTTCCGTTCGATCTCTTTCTCAGGTACTTTCCCTGAGCATGTTTACAGTGGGTCACACAGCATCAAAAGGGCCGGGCAGCCCACAATGGGCTGCCCGGCCCTTTTGATGGCATCCCGTTTTGAGCGGGACGCGCTTTTCTGGAAAGCCGTATTATACCTGCCCGGCGGAGCGGCCCCGCAGGGAGGGAACCTGATCCAGCGCCCGCAGCAGCAGCGTCCCCAGGATGAAGCACACCAGCGCCTCCCCCAGGCCCACGGTGACGGCGTTCATGGCAAAGGCGGGGAGGAAGGCCGCGCCGTCCAGGGTGGAAAAATAGGCGATCTCCGCCCCCACGATCAACGCGTTGCAGACCACCGGCGGCACCGCCGCCAGATACCGGTTGTGCATTCTGGATGTCCACAGGGCCGCCAGCAGCGTCGCCAGCGTGCCGAAAATCCAGTCCAGCACATAGGGTGAACCCAGAAGATTTGCCAGGAAGCACCCCACCGCCAGGCCGGGAATCGCCTCCGGAAACAGGAAGGGCAGCAGCGTCATAGCTTCCGCCACCCGGAACTGGATGGGACCGTACTGGGGGATGGGCAGGAACAGGGTCAGGCCGGCGTAGGCGGCGGCGATGACGGCCGCCAGGGTCAGGCGGTGGACGGAAATGCGGGATTTGGACATAAAAAAGGCCTCCTTTTGACAGTGTGGAGGCCCGCGGATGTGGAAAAATACCCGAGGTAAGGCCCGGGCGGCCTCCATTTTTTTGTTTAGAGAACGATGCCCCATCTGGTACATCGAACGAACGCCCGGGCCGGAGGCCCGAACGCTTGGACAGGGAGATGGCACCTGTCAGGAGGTATCATACCACAGCGCCGCCCAAAAGAAAAGGGGGAACCGCACAAATCTGCGGTTCCCTCCTGCCTATTCTTCCGTCACATACACCAGATCATACCCCTCGGGGAGGTGCTCCGCCTTCAAAGCCTCCTCTTCCGGCGGTACGATATCCCGCTCCGCCAGGGCGGACAGCAGGTCGTCAAAGTCGCCGCGGGGCAGCTGGTAGCAGCGGACGCCGTCCTCTCCAGTGGTATAGGGCAGGTCCGCCAGCAGCCTTCCGGCCTGTTCCGCCGTCAGGCGGATGACCCGGGGGGCAGGCATCTGCTCACCGGACGCCATCGTTATCTCGGTTTTCTCCCGCGCTTCCACTCCCTGCGCGTTTTCATTGAGGGCGCCGTCAACAGATGCGGCAGGTCCGTCCGGAACCATCCGTAATGCAGGCCCAGTCTCAAGGCCGCTCTCCGCCTGGAACAGGTCTGCGTCCATCTGCGGGGCAGCGGAGGCAAAATCATGCGGCGCCGCACTATTGGCCGCGCAAACATCGTCCACTTCGCCGGAGGTGGCGGCAGAATTGTCGGCGGCACTGATGCCGCCGCCATGGAAGGGGCCGTACCGCACCGCAAGCACGATGGCAAAGCATGCCGCCAGGGGCAGCAGGACACGGCCCCAAACCATAGTATTCCTCTGGGCAGGCCGGGCTTTTCTCGCCTCCTCCGCCCGAACAGCGGCCATGACGCCCTGGACAAAGCCCTCCGGCACCACGGTCGCCTCCGCCTTGGGGAAGGCGGCCCGGATGGCGAGGGCTCCGTCCACATAGCTCCGGCAGCCGGGGCAGCGCTCCAGGTGCGCCCGGACCCGGGCGGCCTCCTCCCCGGACAGCTCCCCGTCCGCATACGGGTCCAGCAGGGCCGCGAATTCCTCACAGTATTTCATTTGCAGCCCTCCTCTTCTGGTCGTTTAGACGGCGGCCCGCCGGAAAAGTTCCCACTCTCCAGCAAAAATTTACGCAGCCGCTTTCGTCCCCGGCTGATGCGGGACTTCACCGTTCCCTCGTCCAGGCACAGCGTCTGCCCGATCTCCTCGTAACTCAGCTGGTGCATTTCCCGCAGAATCAGCACCTGCCGGTACTCCAGCGGCAGCTGCCGCAATCCCGTCTCGATCTGCTCCCGCACTTCCGTCCGCTCCGCCGCCTCCTGGGGCGTGGGAGCGGGGTCCGCCGTGTCCAGATTCAGCTTCTCGTCGTCCAGAGAGGGACCCGCGGCGGAGCGGTGCCGCCCCTCCCGCCGCAGAAGATCCACGCAGGCGTTAGAGGCCAGGCGGTACAGCCATGTGGAAAAGCTGGCCTCCCCCCGGAAGGACCGCAGTCCCTGCCAGACCGCCAGAAAGGCCTCCTGAGCGGCCTCGGCGGCGTCCTCGGGATTGCCGCACATCCGCAGCGCCAGCGCGAAGACCCGCTTTTCATAGGCCCGCACCAGCTGCTCAAAGGCGGCCTGATCTCCCTGCCGGGCGGATTCCACCCATTGTCGTTCCTGTAAAGCGTTCATTGCAAATCCCGTTTGATCCCCCTTGTCACCCGGTAGACATCCTCCAGAGTGTTCATCTGTACGATCTGCTCCTTGTAGTAGCCGGAGTGGGGCACACCCCTGAGATACCAGCAGTAGTGCCGCCGGGCCTCCAGCACGGCTGCCCGCTCCCCCTTGGCCTCCGCCGCCAGCTCAAACTGCCGCACGGCGGTGTCGCACCGCTCCGCCAGGGGCGGCAGGGGCGGGATAGACTCCCCCGCCAGCGCCGCGGCGGCCTGGCGGAAAATCCAGGGATTGCCGAAGCACCCCCGGCCGATCATGGCCCCGTCGGCCCCGGTGTGCCGCAAAATCCGAACGGCGTCCTCCGGCTTCCAGATGTCGCCGTTGGCAAAAACCGGGACAGAGACCGCCTCCTTCACCGTCCGGATGCAGTTCCAGTCCGCCTGGCCGCCGTAGACCTGGGCCCGGGTGCGCCCGTGGACCGCCACAGCGGAGACGCCCGCCTGCTCCAGGACCTGGGCAAACTCCACACAGTTGCAGCTGCCCATGTCCCAGCCCCGGCGGAACTTGGCGGTGACGGGCACAGGGACGGCTTTTACCACCGCCTCTACAATGCGGCCAGCCTTCTCCGGGTCCCGCATCAATGCCGCGCCGTCGCCGTTGTTCACAATCTTGCCCATAGGACAGCCCATGTTGATGTCGATGATGTCCGCCCCGGAGGCCTCCAGGGCAAGCTGGGCCGCCTCCGCCATGCACACCGGGTCGCTGCCGAAGATCTGCACGGCGGCGGGATGCTCGCCAGGGAACTGCCGCAGGAGGGAGAAGGTCTTTTTATCATGGTAGCACAGGGCTTTGGAGGAGATGAGCTCCGTCACCGTATAGCCCGCGCCCTGCTCCGCGCAGATCCGGCGGAAAGCGGCGTCCGTTACCCCCGCCATGGGGGCCAGGGCCAGCTGCGAGGAGATTTCTACTGTTCCAATGCGCATGGGGCGGCCTCCCTCTCATTTTATATGACACACTGGAAATTCACAAAATGCGGATTTTCAACCAGCGAACCCAGCCCGCCAGTTGGACCAAGCCTGTGTGCCGACTATATTATCCAAGATACCATCCTAACATGAAAATGTCAAATTGAGCCCGTACCGGAACAGAGCGGTATGCTGTTCCGTCCTCCTGCCGGAAAACCCTCAGCCGCTTCCACACACCAGCCACAGTCCCAATGCGCATACCGCTGCTCCCAGCACCTGCCGGAGGCTGAGCGCCTCCCGGTACAGCAGCGCCCCTGCCAGCAAAAGAGCACAGGCCAGCGCAATATTGGCGGTCAGGGAGCAAATGCTGATCTTCCAGCCCGCCCGGTAAGCGGCCACATAGCCAAACTCCAGCGCGACAATCACCAGGCCCAGAATCACAGCGCTCCAGTCAGCCTGTCCCAGTTCTGCCGGCAAGTTTTTCTCCTGGCTGGTGAGGAAAAACAGCGCCGCAGACGCCCCGGACGCCGCCAAATATGTGACGAACAGGGATGCGAAGGCGTTGACATTGGCAGGCACGGCCTTGGTACAGATATTATACAAGACGTTTGCTGTAACGATCATGGCAATTGGCCAGAGCATATTCCACATAGACATATCTCCTCTCTGCATACTTAACCAACATAAAAGAGCCCGGACAGATGTCCGGGCCCCTCAGCGTGTTTCTTATTCAGCCTCGTACACGCAGGCCTGCTTGCGATCCTTGCCCAGCCGCTCAAAGCGGAGCACGCCGTCCGCCTTGGCGAACAGGGTGTCGTCGCTGCCAATGCCCACGTTCACACCGGGGTGGATGTGGGTGCCGCGCTGGCGGACCAGGATGTTGCCAGCCTTAACAAACTGGCCGTCGGCACGCTTGGGTCCAAGGCGCTTGGCCTTGGAATCACGGCCGTTCTTGGTGGAGCCGCCGCCCTTTTTGTGGGCGAAGAACTGAAGACCAATACGAATCATGATAACGGACCATCCTTTCTTTTAGATTCCTAAGATGGAGAGGACGCCTCGTCCTCCAGTACTTCAATATTTTCAGGGTACTCGTCGTGGAGTTCCGTGAGGTAGACCATCAGACCCGTCAAAAGTGCCTGACAGGTGCTCTCCGCCGTGGGCGCCAAACCCCCGGGCAGACGCAGGGAGATGGACGCGTCCCTCTCCCGCACCTTCACGGACGCCGCCAGGCCCAGCACGTCGTTGACGGTGGCCTCCACCAGGCGGACGGCGCTGGTGACGGCGGCGCAGACGATGTCCGCGCCCGCCTCGGCGTAGCCGCTGTGACCCCGGCAGTCAAAACCGGTGATCCGGCTGTCCTCCACGCGAAAGGTGACAGTGGTCATGCTCAGACGGAGATCTTGGCGATCTCAACCTTGGTGTAAGGCTGGCGATGGCCCTGACGCTTGCGGTAGCCCTTCTTGGGATTGTACTTGAAGA
>NZ_CAJULS010000025.1 GCF_910587525.1 uncultured Oscillibacter sp.
GGAGTCCAGAGTGGAGAGGAGGTCCTCGCCATCTTCATGGATCACCTTCAAGATCACCAGACCGTTGTCCGGGTCGTCCTCGTTGTCCTCGGTCTCAGCGGGGAAAAAGGCCTGATACATCTGGCCGTTGTATTCCAGGGCGTCGATAAACTCCAGGGCGATCTCGTTGCCGTCCTCGTCGGTGACGGTGATAAAGGTGGGGCCGAACTCGTCGCTCATAGGGCGTCCTCCTTCTGGCTCAGTGGGTTTAAGTGTATTGTACATGATGTTTTCCGGAATTGCAAGGGCGGAACTTATGAAAAAGAGGAAAAGATGACCTTTTGGATGGGATATATTCTGCGCAAATCCGCGGGAATCATACAAATCAGAAACTATTTTTCCGGAAAATACGACAATTTCAAACTTGACAGGGGATGGTACAATAGTAAATATTGTGGTGAATTATAGTTTTCCGCAGGCGGCTGTTCCAAAGGGACAGGCCTAGACGGATTCGGACGGATTTTTTATTCAGAACGGAGGTGCCCTAGTTTTGGAGCACGAGAAAAAACCGCAGGCGCCCCGGGAGACCGGCCGCCCAGGCGGCAGGCCCCGGAAGCGGCGGGGCAGTCCGGCCCGCACGGCGGCCGGGATCGTTGGCCGCGTATTCTTCGCACTGTTCACAGTGGCGCTGATCGGCGTTCTCACCGCCGGGATCTTCGCCTATATCTTCCTGCAGTATATCAACACCACGGTAGCCCCCAGCCTGACGGTGTCTATGGATGACTACGAGCTGGATCTCAGCTCCTTCATCTACTATCAGGACCAGGAGACGGGGGAGTGGGTGGAGTACCAGACCATCCACGGCAACGAGGACCGGATCCTTGTGACCTATGACCAGATCCCCGACGCCATGTGGCAGGCGGCGGTGGCCATTGAGGACCACCGGTTTTTCCAGCACCACGGCGTGGACTGGTACGGAACCCTGGGCGCGGTGAAGACCTTCCTGACAGGAGGGGACACCCGCGGCGCGTCCACCATCACCCAGCAGGTGCTGCGGAACATGACCGAGGACACGGAGGTCACCGTCAACCGCAAGATCCGGGAGATTATCCGGGCGCTGCAGTTTGAAAAGAACAATACAAAGGAGCAGATCCTGACCCACTATCTCAATGCCATCTATTTGGGCAAGGGGTGCTATGGCGTCCAGACGGCGGCTCAGTACTACTTCGGCAAGGACGTGTGGGACCTGAGCGTGGCGGAATGTGCCAGCATTATCGCCATTACCAACAACCCGGAGATCTACGGCCCCATGTCCACCATCACCATCACCACCGCGGACGGCAGCACCATCACGCCCCGGGAGGCCAACAAGAGACGGCAGGGGCTGGTTTTGGACCGGATGGCCAACAAGGAGGTTATCAACCCCGATACCGGCGTGCCCTATCTCACGGAGGAGGAGCGGGACCGCTTCAAGGCGGAGCCGCTGAACTTCACCGACGGTACCGTGGACACGGAGAATCTGGTGGCAGAGGCAAACGCCAGCGCGGGCCGCAGCGGCATCAACAACTGGTTCGTGGACCAGGTGCTCCTGGATGTGTCGGCGGACCTGGCTGAGAAGTATGACATCAGCAAGGAAGCGGCCCTGAAGCTGATGTACCGGAGCGGCTACCGGATCTACACCACCATGGACCCGAAGATTCAGGACATCGCCGAGGCCGTCTACGCGGACCGGAGCAACCTGGATGTCACCTCCAAGAAGGGCCAGGTCATCCAGTCCGGCATCACCGTCATGGACCCCTACACCGGCAACGTGGTGGCCCTCGTGGGCGCCATGGACCCCAAGGAGGGGAACCTGATGAGCAACTATGCCACCATGAAAAAGCAGGTGGGCTCCTCCATGAAGCCTCTGACGGCCTACGCCCCGGCTTTGGATGCGGGGACCATTACCCCGGCCTCTACCTTTGACAACTACCCCGTGCGGCTGGAGGGCGGCAGTCCCTGGCCCAAGAACTCCCCCAACCGCTATACCGGCTGGACCTCGGTACAGGAGGGCATCCGGCGGTCCATCAACACCATCGCCGTGCAGTCGCTGGAGTCGGTGGGGACAGTGGCGGCCTATGCCTTCGCCACCGAGAACCTGGGGCTGGACCTGCACCCCAACGACATGGCCCCCAGTCCCCTGGGTATGGGCGGCCTGACCTACGGCCTGAACACTGTGGAGATGGCGGCAGCCTACTCCTGCTTCGTCAATAAGGGCATCTACAATAAGCCCCGCACCTATACCTATGTGGAGGACTCCAAGGGCAACGTGATTCTGGAGAACGAGCCGGAGTCCCATGTGGCCATGAAGGAGACCACGGCCTATCTCATGACCAAGATGCTCAATATGGCGGCCACCACCGGCACCGGCGCCTCCGCCAGTTTCAGCGGCATGACCATCGCCGGTAAGACCGGCACCACCAACACCGCCTGCGACCGCTACTTCGCGGGTTATACCCCCTACTACTGCGCGGCGGTGTGGACCGGCTATAAGTACGCCGAGCGCATCTCCTATAACGGCAACCCTGCCATCACCATGTGGAAGAAGGTCATGCAGCAGATCCATGAGGATCTGCCCAACAAGTCCTTTGAACGGCCGGAGAGCGGCCTGACCACCGTGACGGTCTGCGCCGACAGCGGGATGAAACTGACTGACGCCTGTCTCGCAGACATCCGCGGCAGCCGGTCCGCCTCTTTTGAGATCCCTACGGGGCTGGCTCCCACAGAGGAGTGCACCCTCCACACCATGGTCAACTACTGCACTGAGGGCAATTGTCTGGCCGGGGCGCTGTGCCCTGAATCCTCCATTGTGGAAAAGGGCGTTTTGAATTACGAGCGGGAGGACTACGGTCCCAATATCACTTCGGAGGATGACGCCTACCTGCTGGTGAACATTCAGAAGGCGGCGGAGGAGGCCGGTGGCTGCCCCTTCCACGGTGGCAACGGGATGCCCTATGATCCCAACGCGCAGGACCCCAACAACCCCTATGACCCGAATAATCCCTATGACCCCAATTACCAGCAGCCTGTGGAGCCCGTGGATCCCGTGGATCCGCCAGGCACTACGATTCCGGACCCGGGAACCGCTGCGCCGGGGCCCGATGAGCCTCAGGAGCCCACTGATCCCCCGGTGACAGACCCCGGCACTACCGGTGATCCCGGCGGCGGAAACTGGTTCGATAACCTCTGGAATACCCCAGCGGCATAACGACAGCCCCACGACCTGTGGCCGTGGGGCTGTTTTTGTCCTATCATTCAACGGAGGATTCCACGGCGCAGTCCGCCGGCCTGCCGGAGAGCATCTCCAAACCATGTTCCAGGGCGGGGAGTATGGCCTCCAGATTCTCCTGGGCGGCCTTGGGAGAGCCGGGGAGGTTCATAATCAGCGTTTTGCCCCGGATGCCCGCCTGGGCCCGGGAGAGCATTGCCCGGAGAGTAATCTGTAAGGAGGCATGGCGCATGGCCTCGGGAATTCCGGGGGTCAGGCGGTCGCAGACCGCGACAGTGGCCTCCGGGGTCACATCCCTGGGGGCAAAGCCAGTGCCGCCGGTGGTTACCAGCAGCTGAACATCCCCGGTGTCGGCTATGGCCCGCAGGGCCTCTTCGATCAGAAGCTGTTCGTCGGGGACGATGGCGGTTTTTACCACATCGTATCCGGCGTTTTTCAGAACTTCCGCCACCAGCGGGCCGCCTGTGTCCGAGCGCTCTCCCCGGAAGCTGCGGTCACTGACGGTCAAAACAGCGGCATGATACATAGCGGTTCCTCCTCATTTCAACAATAGAATATCCCGTGGCTGGATGGAGATCCAGATTCGGTCTTTATCCGGGACAGCGCTCCATGCCTCCCGATCCAGTTCCATCCGCAAAAGCGGCGCGCCGGGAACGGAGCCCTCGGGCCGCAGCAGCACAATGGCTGCGAATACATCCTGGATGACCCGCGCCACATGGCAGGGGAATGCGTTGGGGCCAGGTCCTGCTGTAATCATGACGTGGTGCGCCCGGATGCCCGCCCTGCGGACGGTCTCCGGCACCGGCCTGCCGCAGTCCAGCGTCATCCCCCACTCCGGCAGAAACACGGCAGTTCCCTTGGGGACGGCGTCCGCATAGTTCTTGCACCCGGAGAGGCGGGCGGCGGCCTCCGTCTCCGGCTGGTGGAACAGCTCCCGCAGGGTGAGCGTCCGCTGGGATTTTCCGTGGTCCAGCACGCAGACCCGGCGGCAGTTTCGGAACACCTCGCCCCGGTCATGGGAAACCCAGAGGACCGTGCCCGGGAAATCCTCCAGCGTCTCCGTCAGCTCCAGCTCCAGCTGGTATTTCAGATAGCTGTCCAAGGCGGAAAAGGGCTCATCCAGCAGAATTGTCCGGGGCCTGGAAGCCAGGATGCGGGCCAGGGCCGTCCGCTGCTGCTGTCCGCCGGAGAGCTGGCAGGGTTTCAGCTCTGCCGCCTCCTCTAGTTGAAACCGGCGCAGCAGGCCGTCCGTCTCCGTTTTACGTGCCTTTTTATCCAGGATGGCTGCCCCGATGTTCTGACGGACGGTCATATTGGGGAACAGGGCGTACTGCTGGAATAGATAGCCTACCTGCCGCCGTTGGGGCGGCAGATTGACCTTTGCGGCGCTGTCGTAGAGCGTCACGCCGTCCAGTGCGATTTTTCCCTCGTCCGGCTTCAGGATTCCCGCCACACATTTCAGCGTGACCGACTTCCCGCAGCCGGAGGCGCCCAGGAGGGCCAGTGTTTCGTTTTCGGCCTCGAACCGGACCTCCAGCCGGAAACTGCCCATCTTTTTTCGGATGTCCACGGAGAGCATCAGCGCCTGCCTCCCCTCTGCTGGGTCTCCAGCAGGTTCACCGCCAGCAAAAACGCCGCGGAGACGGCCACGTTCACCAGCACCCACCGGAAAGCCCCGGCATCGTCATTGGTACGCCAGAGCTGGTAGACGGTGGTGGAAATGGTGGCGGTGCGGCCCGGGGTGTATCCGGCGAGCATGGATGTGGCGCCATACTCGCCTAACGCCCGGGCAAAGGCCAGGACGCTGCCGGCTAGGATGCCCTGGCGGCAGGCCGGCATCTGTACCCGCCAGAACACCCAGGTATTGGAGCGGCCCAGGGTTCGTCCGGCATCGGCCAGACTGCGGTCAAAATTCTCAAAAGCGCCCCGGGCGGTGCGGTACATCAGAGGAAACGCCACAACGACAGTGGCAAAGACGGCGGACCACCAGGTCATCACCAGCCGGACGCCGAAGGCCGCCTGTACCCATATGCCCAGAGGCCGCCGCGGTCCCAGCAGCACCAGCAACAGCCAGCCCACCACCGTGGGGGGCAGCACCATGGGCAGGGTCAGCGCCACATCAAGCAGGCCTTTGAGCGATGGGGGCAGCTTTGCGATCCAGTGGGCCGAGAAGATCCCCAGGAAGAATACCGCCGCTGTAGAGATGGCGGCAATACGCAGGGAATTAAAGAGGGGATACCAATCCAAGAGCGTCACCTCCGGTCAGATGTCAGAAATCAGGGCGGGGCAGGCTGCCCTGCCCTGTGGGAAATTCAGTTTATAGGCGTGAAACCGACGCCCTGGAATACTGCGGATGCATCAGCAGTGCTCAGGTAGTCCAGGAAGGCCTGGGCGGCCTCGGGATTGGCGCTGTTTGCCAGTACGGCGGCGGGATAGATCACCTGGCCGCACATCTCGGCGTCAGCGCTGTCCACCACCGTGAGATTTGCGGAGAAGGCGTCTGTACCGTAGATGATGCCGCAGTCCACGGTCCCCTCGGAGACCTGGGTGGTGACCTCCTTGACGTTGGAGCCATAGGTCAGGCAACCGGCGGCGGCCGCCTCGTCGATCCCGTAATAGGAAAAAATCTTCTGGGTGTACTGGCCCACGGGAACGCTGCTGTCACCGATGGCCAGGAACACATCGCCGCTTTTCAGCTTCTCCGCCAGCTGGTCAAAGCTCTCGATCCCGGCGGGATTGCCCTCCGGAACAGACAGAGTGACCTTGTTCTCCAGCAGGTCCAGCCGGCTGCCCTCCAGCAGGGCGTTCTCCTCGTCCAGAGTGTTCATCTGGGACTGGCCGGCGGAGATGAACAGGTCGCATTCCGCTCCCTGCTGAATCTGGTCCAGCAGCGTGCCGGAGGAATCATAAGTAGGGACAATGGTCACATTGGGCGCCGTATCCTTATACAGTTCGATAATTTCGTCCAGGGTCTCCGTCATGGAGGCGGCGGCGAAGACATAGAGCTCCACCGGCTCCGCGGCGGGTTCCGCAGTGGGCGCCTGACCGGCGGCAGGCGCGGGGGCGCTGGTCTTTCCGCCGCAGGCGGTTAGAAGCAGGCAGAGGAGCAGAGGCAGAATGATTCTTTTTTTCATGATGTCGGTTTCCCTTCCTGATTTAATATGTTTTCTTGCCTTTTCCAAGCATGGGAACACAAAAGCGTGATACTTGATTGCGGTGAACGGCTTTTGGAAAGGCGGGCGGCAGACTGCCGCCCGGACTATTGGAAGGATTATTTTCCGAAGGGACAATTGGGCCAGTGGCAGGGCTTGCAGCCCAGGCAAAGGCCGCCCTCGCCCATGGCGGCAATATCCGCCCGTGTGATTTCTACCCCGGCTGCAATTTGGGGAAGCACCAGGTCAAAGACGGTAGCCCCGGCGTACATGACGCAGCCGGGCAGGCCCAGGACGGGCGATCCGTCCCCATAGTACCCCACCAGCAGCATGGCCCCCGGCAGCACCGGTGCACCGTAGGAGACGATCCGGGCGCCGCTGGCCCTGATCCCACCGGGGGTGTTGTCGTCCGGGTCCACGCTCATACCGCCGGTGCAGAGGATGATCTCCGCCCCGGTCTGCCGAACCTCCGAGACGGCGTTTGCCACGCTCTCCACGCCGTCGCCGGAGTAGGCCACTGCCAGTGTTGCAATGCCATAGGCGGACAGCTTGTCCTTGACCACCGGAGTAAAGGTATCCTGAATCAGTCCCTTTTTCACCTCGCTGCCGGTGGCCACAATGGCGGCGGTTTTTCTGACATAGGGCAGCAGCTCCAGCAGGGGAGTGCTGCCCGCGGCCTCCTCAGCGGCCAGAAGCTTCTCCTCCTGGATGATGAGGGGGATGACCCGTGTGCCTGCCAGCCTGTCCCCCGTGCGGACGGCGGTATTTCCGCGGCGGGTTGCAATCATGATGTCCTCAATGGAATTGACTGCAATGAGCCGCCGGGAATCCACCCGGAACAGCCCGTCACAGGCGGCGGAGAGTTCAATTTTGCCTTCCTTGACCCCGCTGCGGGCCATGTTTTCATTGACGCAGAGGGCGTACAACCGCTCTGCCGCATCGTTTTCGTGGACCATGCCGGGAACCATTTCCCAGACATACAGATGCTCCTTGCCCATGGACAGCAGGACAGGGATGTCCTCCTCCTGCACCACGTGGCCTTTGCGGAACCGCGCGTCCTTGTATTCGCCCTGGATGATCTGTGTCATGTCGTGGCACAGCACGTGGCCCACAGCGTCCGTGGTATTGATCAGCTTCATTTCAGTACCTCGATTTCGTCTCCGGCCCGGACCGCGCCCCCTCTGACCACCACGGCGAAAATTCCCTCTGTGGGCATGACGCATTTGCCCATGGCCTTTTGAATGGCGCAGCCGCTGTGGCACTCCTTGCCGATCTGTGTGACCTCCACTTCCGTTTCGCCGATGCGCAGATGCGTTCCGATGGGCAGCGATTTGAGCTCGATCCCCACGGTGTTGATGTTTTCCGCAAACACTCCGGCGTCCAGCGGAATGGGGCAGGCCGTACGCATGGTGTCCACGCTCTCATCGGCCAAAAGGCTGATCTGCCGGTGCCAGTCCCCGGCGTGGGCGTCACCCACGATGCCGTGGCGGAGCTTCAATTGAATCTCAGACACCGGGTGCTTCTGCTGGCCCTTTTTTTCGCTGATATTGACAGACAGAACCTTTGCCATGTTCATCCCTCCGCTCTGTAACCGCCGCTTTTGCCGCCGGACTTTTCCAGCAGGCGGATGTTGGTAATTCTCATATCTTTCTGGATGGCCTTGCACATATCGTAGACCGTCAGCGCCGCGGCGGAGACGGCGGCAAGGGCCTCCATCTCCACGCCGGTGACACCGGTACAGGTGACAACGGCGGCGATCTCCACCATGCACGGCTCATCCGAGAGGCGAAATGTGATGTCAATGCCGGTTAGGGGCAGGGGGTGGCACATGGGGATTAGCTCCCAGGTGTGCTTTGCAGCTTGGATGCCCGCCACCTGGGCCACCGCCAGTACGTCTCCCTTTTTCAGGGTGCCGCTTTTGATGTGGGTCATGGTTTCCGCTGAGACGTGGATTTCCCCGGCAGCCACGGCGGTGCGGAGCGTAACAGCCTTTTCCGTCACGTCCACCATCTTCGCCCGGCCCTGCTGGTTGAAATGGGTCAATTCCGGCATGGTTATCCTCCGATCTGATTCATGGTTCTGGGGGTGTCGCTGGGGCGGTCTGTCAGGTGGTGCCGCTGGGGTTTTTGAAGAATACTCTTCTGAATGGCCGTTTCCAGATCCGCACCGTGGAGCCCCCGCAGGGATAGTTCCTCCCGGCTATGAAGACAGCCCTTTAATTTCCCGTCCGCCGTTACCCGGATGCGGCGGCAATCTCCACAGAAGTCGTGGCTCATGGGAGAGATGAGTCCTACGGTTCCTCGTGCTCCCGGCAGGCAGTACCGCCGGGCAACGCCCTGGGAGGGGAGCGGCTGTAAAACGGGATACCTTTCCAGAACGGCCTCTCCGGGGAGGAAGCAGGCGTTTTCCCAATGGGCGCAGGGCCCCATGGGCATCAGCTCAATAAAGCGGACCTCCCACGGGTGTTTCCGGGTCAGGTCTAGAAAATCCCCAATCTCGCCGTCGTTGAACCCGCCGATGAGGACTGTGTCCAGCTTCAAATGGGTGAACCCGGCGGCTTCCGCCGCCCGGATGCCGGCCAGGGGCTCTGCCAGATGTCCCAGACGGGTCAGCCACGAGAAGCGGTCCGGGCGAAGGGTGTCCAGGCTGATATTCAGCCGGTCCACGCCGGCCTCCCGCAGGGGCCTGGCCAGCTCCGGCAAGAGACTTCCGTTTGTGGTGAGGCACAGCTCTTCCAATCCTGGAATTGCCCGCAGGCCTCGACAAATATCCAGGAGGCCGCGTCTTACCAAGGGCTCTCCGCCGGTAAGGCGGATTTTTTTCACGCCGCACCGCACAGCGGCCTTTCCAACTTCAATACATTCTTCCACATTCAGGATGTGCCCGTGCGGCCGCTTGCAGACACCCTCCGGCGGCATACAGTATTGGCAGCGGTAGTTGCATAGGTCTGTTACCGACAGCCGCAGATAGTCCACGGTCCGGCCGTATTGGTCGTGCAAGGTGCTCCCTCCATTCGTGATACTCAATTGAGATAAACGGTATTTCTATCATATCAGTTTCCCGGGAAATGTCAAGTGCCTGTCTTGACGGCCCTGCGGGAAAAGTGTTATTCTATAAAAAAGAGAACGAGGAGGGAGAGTGCCGTGGGCTTGGCGGAGCTGATGGAGATCCGTCCTGGTATCACCGCTGTCATCGGCGGCGGGGGAAAGACCACGCTTCTGCGGGCCTTGGGAGAAGAGCTGGCCCAGCGGGGGCGCACAGTGCTGCTGTGCGCCACCACGAAGATATTTCCATTTCACGGACTGGAAAATTTAGATTCCCCCACGGAGGGAGATCTGCGGGCGGCCTTGGCGGCCAGGGGTTTGGTGTGTGCCGGTGCTCCGGTTTCCGGAACGGGGAAGCTGACGGCTCCGGAGATGCCCATGGAACGGCTGAGCGGGCTGGCGGACTATGTCTTGGTAGAGGCAGACGGTTCCGCCCAGCGGCCCATGAAGGCCCACGCTCCCCATGAGCCGGTGATTCCGCTGCTGGCGAATCAGACAATTCTGGTGGTGGGGGCTTCCGGTTTCGGGCAGCCTATTGCGGAGGCGGCCCACCGACCGGCGCTGTACGCGCTTCTTGCGGAGCTGCCGGAGACGGCCGCTGTCACACCGGAGGCGGAGGCGGAGGTCCTGCGGGCCGAGGACCTCCATGACAGAATTTATGTAAATCAGGCGGAGACGGCGAAGGCCCTTGCAGAGGCCGCCGCCCTGGCGAAACTGCTGGACTGCCCTGTGCTGGCGGGGTCTCTGCG
This sequence comes from uncultured Oscillibacter sp., assembly GCF_910587525.1. Taxonomy (GTDB): domain Bacteria; phylum Bacillota; class Clostridia; order Oscillospirales; family Oscillospiraceae; genus Oscillibacter. Next base: position 10,193 of record NZ_CAJULS010000025.1, read on the forward strand.
AAGAAAGGAGTATCGACAATGCTCACAGTGATTCGAGGGGCCGGAGACCTGGCCTCCGGCATTGCATTGCGGCTATGGCGGAGTCATATCCAAGTGGTGATGACCGAAATAGCGCACCCCACCGCTATCCGGCGGACGGTTTCCTTTTCCACTGCCGTTGTCCACGGGGAGACCACGGTGGAGGATGTGACGGCCCGGCGGGTTGAGACTGCTGCCCAGGCGCTGGAGCTGCTCCATGACGGTGTGATCCCGGTGCTGGCGGACCCGGACGGGCGCTGTATCCCGGACCTGCGGCCTGACGCGGTTGTGGACGCTATTCTGGCCAAGCGGAACTTGGGGACCAGGATTACCGATGCCCCGGTGGTCATCGGCGTGGGGCCTGGCTTCATAGCGGGGAAGGACTGCCATGCCGCCGTGGAGACCATGCGGGGTCACTATCTGGGCCGGGTGATCTATGATGGAACCCCCATCCCAAACACCGGCATCCCGGGTCTGATCGGCGGCTTTGCCGGGGAACGGGTGCTCCGGGCCCCGGCGGACGGCGTGTTCCATCAGCTGCTGGACATTGGCGCCCGGGTGAAGATGGGGGACGTGGCCGCCACTGTGGCCGGCCAGCCCATGGTCTGCACTTTGGACGGCGTTCTGCGGGGTATTCTGGCGGACGGGACGCCGGTCCGCAGGGGAATGAAGGCCGGGGACATCGACCCCCGCTGTGAGGAAAAGCACTGTTACTGCGCCAGCGACAAGGCGCTGGCGGTGGGCGGCGGCGTACTGGAGGCGATTCTGGCGTTGTCCGGCGCACTGCGGAAAGGAGAGGACCATGGCTGAGAACCAAGTGAAGCTGACGAAGCTGGCCAAGTGCGCCGGGTGCGGCGCCAAGGTGGGGGCGGGCGTTTTGAGCCAGTTGCTGGAGGGCATTCGGGTTCGCCAGGACTCTAATCTGCTGGTGGGCTTTGACAAGAGTGACGATGCCTCGGTGTACAAAATTTCCGATGACCTGGCCCTGGTGCAGACGGTGGATTTCTTCCCGCCCATCGCGGACGATCCCTATCTCTTCGGGCAGATTGCCGCCACCAACGCCCTCTCCGACGTGTACGCCATGGGGGGAGAGCCCAAGCTGTGCCTGAATATCATGGCGGTGCCGGACTCTATGCCGAAAGAGGCGGTCCACGAGATGCTCCGGGGCGGATACGATAAGGTCTACGAGGCCGGGGCGCTGATCACCGGCGGCCACAGTATTTTAGACGACGAGCCCAAATACGGCCTGGCGGTGACGGGTTTTGTCCACCCGGACAGGGTACTGACCAACTCCGGTGCCAGGCCGGGGGATGTGCTCCTCTTTACCAAGCCCCTGGGTATCGGCGTACTGACCACTGCCGCCAAGGCGGACATGGCCTCCCGGGAGGCCATAGAGATGGCTCAAGAGCTGATGACCACCCTGAACAAGTCCGCCCGGGATATTATGGTAAACTACCGTGTTCACGCCTGTACGGATGTGACGGGCTTTGGGATGTTGGGCCACGCCTGCGAGATGGCCCAGGGCAGCGGCGTGGAGATCGAGCTTCGGACGGACGCGGTGGACTTCATCCCCGAGGCGGCGGAGCTGGCAAAGATCGGTATTCTGCCGGAGGGGATGTACCGCAACCGGGCCTTTGCCGAGAGTGCCGTGGACGCGGGGGACACGCCCCTGTGGAAGCAGGATCTGCTCTACGATCCCCAGACCGCCGGGGGCCTTTTGATGTCGGTGGACCCGGCAGACGCGGAGGAGCTGTTGGGGGAGCTGAAAGACGCCGTCCCCAGTGCCCAGAGGATCGGCGAGGTCCGGGAGTACCGGGGCGGAAAGCACATTTTCCTGAGATAAGACAAGCGGACGGCTGTGCCGTCCGCTTGTCTCTATTCCATGGTTGTCACAGCTCCGATAAAGGCGGGCAGACCGGTCTCCAGATCCACCAGCAGATAGAGGAAGGGACGGTCCAGGTAAACTGTCGGCACCATGCCGGGAGCGGTTCCGCCTCTATCCATTTCCACTGCTGTGGCGGCTCCGGCCTTTGTGCCTTTTTCGTCGACAGAGATATAGGTCTTGTGAAGCACCTTGCTGATATAAAGCGGGCCGTTAGGGGAGGAGCCCATGGCGGCAAAGTCCGCGGTATTCCAATCAAAGGCGTCAGTTATGCCCAAGGCTTTCAGGCTGTCAGATAATTCCGCGCCGTATTCGCACTGGAATTTAGGGATAGCGGCATATACCAGGGTTTCCTGCGCGTCTGACAGAATTCCATAAAGCCGTTCCCCGGTGAGGGAGGCGGCGTAGTCCTCCAGCCGCAAGCCCTCCTCCGGCAGCAGGGCGGCAAAGGCCCACCGGCCGCCCTTGTAGAGTTTCAGAAAGCCCTGGGCGTGGTCGTCCTCCAGGTAGAATCCCTCGTCAGAGTACATCAGCGTCACCGGTTGTTCCCGGCCGTCCTCCGTGGTAAAGACACGGTTTTCGTGTACCTGGGTCTCTTTGTAAATGCTCTCCCACTCCGCCTCCAGCGCCAGGGCGTTGATGAGGTAGAGGACCGCCCCGTCCGGGATTTCCCGGATGATCTCCGGGATCATGCCGTGGGTATTCTGCTCCACCCAGCCGTTGATGTCCTGGATTGCTCCGTTGTCAAACTTGGAGGGAAATACCTCCGCTCCGTACCAGTCTGTGACGGTCTGCAAAAAGTCCTGGCTGGCTGTAAAGTTTTCGTCGTCCCGGAGCCAGAGGGAGTTGGCCAGGTCCACCCGGCAGTCCTTCTCCTGGGGCAGCGCGGCGGTCCAGGATGCGAGGGTCTCATTCAGCTCCTCCAAGGGAAGTCCCAGGACGGACTCCATCTGGGCCAGGGTCTCGCCTCCGGCTCCGTTGGCGGTCATGCCCAGGGCGGAGAGGACAGAGAGGGGCGAGACCAGGACGTTGTTCCCGGTCCAGTTCTCCCGCAGCAATTCCAGGGAGAAGGCGGTCAGGGTTCCGGCCTGGGCTTCCGTAATGGGCTGGAGGCCGGGGGTGTGGGTTTTCAAATCCGCGGTCAGGCTTTTGGGAGCTGCGCCAGCGCTTCCGCAGCCGGTGAGCAGGAGCAGTGCCAGCGCCAGACAGGATAGGCGCAGGAGATTTCTTTTCATTGCGGTTCCTCCTTTGTGTTGTTACCTATATAGACGGCTTCCGGAGCAAAAGGTTACGGAAAATCGTAAGAAATTTGTAAGAAAAATGTCAGGCTGTTTGTAAGAAACGGCTGATATGATGGGGCCACCAAACAAAGGAGATGGTTTCATTGAAAAAGCGAGTTTACCCTGTTTTATGCCTTTCGCTGGCACTGCTGACGGCTTGCGCCCCGCCGCAGGCCGATGTCCTACGGGCGGGCACGGTCTGCCGCCATCCGCCGGCGGTCACAGTTTCCCTGGTGGACGACCCGAACGTTGACGCCGGCTGGGGGGACTTCCGCTGCGCCGACCTGCGGAACTGGGACCTCACAGGCATGGAGACAGAACTTTTCTCGGCCGACTTCGACACCCGAACCCAGTGGCCGGACAAACTGCCGGAGAATTTCGACCCTGGGCAGCTTCTGGAACTGGGGAAAGACCCAGGGCTGGGGCTTCGGGTACTCCATGAACAGGGGATCACCGGAAAGGGCGTTGGGATTGCCATCATCGACCAGACGCTGCTGGTGGAGCACAAGGAGTACGCGAACCGCCTGCGGCTCTATCAGGAGTACCACACCGCCGCGGAAGACGACGCCTCTACCCATGGCCCCGCTGTGGCCTCCATTGCCTTGGGGGAGACAGTGGGCACGGCTCCGGAGGCCCTGCTGTATTTCATCGCCGACGACGTGGGAACCGGTACAGGGGAGAATTTTGTCCGGGACATGACATATTATGCCGAGGACGTGGACCGGCTGGTCACTCTGAATGAGACCTTGGCCGAGGGGGAGAAAATCCGGGTGATCTCCATGTCCGTGGGCTGGATGGCGGACACCGCCGGGGCGGCGGAGCTGGAGGCCGCCATCGGCCGGGCCCGGGCGGCGGGTATCGCCGTCGTCTGCGTCAACAGCCGGGACCCGCTGCTGGAGCCCTGGATGGGGATGGGCCGCAGCCGGTACGGCGACCCCAACCAGCGGGCGGACTGCCGTCCCGGGGCTTTCTGGGAGGAGAGCCTGTACAGCGGGGAGTACCGGGGAGCGGACGGCTCTCTCCTCCTGGTTCCCATGGACTGCCGGACCGTGGCGTCCCCAGCGGGGGAGGGGGAGTACGCCTATTTTGCCGAGGGCGGCATGAGCTGGGCGGTCCCCTATGTGGCGGGGCTGTACGCACTGGCCTGCCAGGTGAGGCCGGAGATCACCTTTGAGGAATTCCTGGCCGCGGCCCAAGCAGCTGCGGGCCCTGTCTCCACATGGACGGAGGAGGGGAGGGAGTACCCCTACGGCAGGGTGGTGGACCCGGAGGCCTTGCTGGCTCGGCTGACAGAATAGAGAAACGGCGCCTCATTTTAAGGCGCCGTTTTATTTTGCAGGTTTGATTGATCCGCACTCTTTTACGCGATCTTCGCCAGCCAGCGAAGGTCGTATGGCTCGTAGACCACCTTTTCATAGGCGTCCACATCCAGCAGGACGCCCGTCCAGTCAGAGTGGATGTCGCCGTTCTGCTTGATGAGGATGTCGTATAGGATATCATAGGTCACGCTGTTTGCCGGGTCGGTCTCCACAATGGTGGAGTAGGGCAGAGTCTTGTGGTAGGTCAGCTCCATGCCCTGGTAGTCGAAATGGAAGCCGCAGCGCATCCGGCAGCCGTCCAGACCGGTGTACCGGGCGATCTGCTTGAGGTCCTGGAGGATCTTGTCATGCTCCTCTTCGTACAGGTTCTCCGGGGTGGTGGCGGTATAGTCGAATCGGAACTGGATGGAGGCCCCGGGGATCTTGCGGAACCGGTCCAGATAGGGGACCAGGTCCTTGGCAGGATAGTCCTTATAGAGTACGCAGTTCACCCGGAAACGCACCGGCAGCCGGGAGAGCAAGCCGTCATTGGACTCCACCACGTATTTCTGCATGTGGCGGGAGACGTTGACGCAGGTGATCTTGTGCTTGTTCCGTTCCAGAAACGCCAGCACATCCTCCTCGGACTGGTGCTCGGAAACCGGGAGGGTGGTGTTAATATAGACCTTGTGTGTGGTGGGGATTTCATTCAGCATGACCTGGAGAGCGTTCAGGTCAGACAGGGGCTCACCGCCGGTAAAGACGAAGTCGCACCGGGGGGTGATGGCGTCCATCCGGCGGATGCTCTGACAGATCTTCTCCAGAGAGAAGCCTGTCATATCCGCGTATTCCTCTTTATTGATACAGAAAGGGCAGTGGTTCTTGCAGTCATAGGGGACGAAGATTGTCACCGTAGCGCCACCCTCCCGGGTTTTATAGGGATGTGTCATGATTGAATCGGCCTTTCGTAATGTGGATAGGAACAGGGCGTCCAGGGCCCTGCCCTGTGGAACCCGTGTGCAATATACAATTCTAATGGATTTCCCTGAAAAGGTCAAGAGAAAAAGGAAAATTCTGTTCGAATTCCCCGCAAAATAAAAAGGGGTGGAGGGAAGACTGTACAGCAGAAAGAAAAAATGGTATACTATTATCAATCAGGAAAAGGGGGAAATCGCATGGAGCAGCTGACAGCGACTCTCCAGGCTCTGCTGGATATGGTATGCGGTCTGCTGGCGGAATATCCGCTGGCTGGCGTCTGGTACACCGCCTTCGTGCGGTTTTTGTTCCCGGTGGTGGCAGTGCTGATTCTGTGGCGGGCGGTTCGCTCGCTTCTGAAGATTCCCCACACGCCGGAGACCTGGGGTCTTTTGAGCCTGCCCAACGGCGCCTGCATCCCTTTGACGCACTGGGAGAACATCATCGGCCGCAGCAAGAGCGCCGATGTACACCTAGGCTATCCCAGCGTATCCCGCCAGCACGCGGCCCTCTGCCGGGGAGAGGATGAGAGCTGGACCCTCTATGACCTGGGCTCCAAGGGGGGGACGGAGATCAACGGCGTGCGGGTGGAGACCTCTGCGCCGGTGGCAATGGGGGACAGCATCACCCTCGGGGGTGTGCCTTTGGTTCTGCTGCCTCAGACCGCTGCGGAGCGGGAGGAGCTGGAGCGGAAACGGCGAGGTGAGCGTCCCGCCGCCATCTTTCCGTCTTTTTTGTGGCTGACGGTGTTCCAGGTGCTGGCCTGCCTGCAATTGATTGTGGCGGCGGGGGAGGCGGCGCCGGTGTCCATCCCCCTGGCCTTCCTGGGGTTGTCGGCGGTGATGTGGGCTTATTTCGCGGTGCTGCGCTGCACCCGCTGTGTGGGCTTTGAGATGGAGACCATCGCCTTTTTCCTCTCCACGCTATGCCTGGCGGTGACGGCCTCCAGCGCTCCGGGGAGCCTCTTCAAGCAATTTCTCGCCATTGTGCTGGGACTGGGACTGTTTTTGGTGCTGGGCATCTTTCTCCGGGACCTCACCCGAGTGCAGAAAAACCGCTGGCTCATGGCTGCGGCGGCCATCGGCCTTTTGGGGATCACGCTGGCGCTGGGCCATTCCAAATATGGCGCAGTGAACTGGATTTCCATCGGGGGCCTTTCCTTTCAGCCCTCGGAGATCGCCAAAATCTGCTATATCTTCGCAGGCTCTGCAACGCTGGAGCGGCTGTTCCGGCGGCGGAATCTGACTCTGTTCATTGTGCTGACCGGCGTGTGCATCGGCCTTTTGGGCCTTATGAGCGACTTCGGCACAGCGGCTGTTTTCTTTGTTACATTCCTGGTCATCGCCTATCTCCGCTCCGGGGACTTTGCCACTCTGGCCCTGATCTGCGGCGGAGCGGTATTCGGCGCGGGGATCATCCTGCGGTTTAAGCCCTACATTCTCAGTCGTTTCGCATCCTGGGGCCACGCCTGGGAGGCGGCCTCCACCACCGGCTACCAACAAACCCGCACCATGTCCGCGGCAGCCTCCGGCGGCCTGCTGGGCATGGGGGCAGGCAATGGCTGGCTTCACCGCATCGCCGCGGCGGATACGGATCTGGTCTTCGGAATGCTCTGCGAGGAGTGGGGGCTGCTGATTGCCGTACTGGCGGTGGGAGCCATTATCACCCTGGCCTTTTTCGCCGCCAGAGCTGTTCGGGTGGGCCGGTCCAGCTTCTATACGATTGCGGCCTGCGCCGCCGGCTCGCTGCTGGTGTTCCAGACCTGTCTGAACGTGTTTGGCTCCGTGGATCTGCTGCCTCTCACTGGTGTGACCTTCCCCTTTGTCTCCAATGGCGGCTCCGCCATGATGTCCGCCTGGGGGCTTTTGGCCTTTCTAAAGGCCACGGACACCCGGGAAAACGCCAGCTTTGCCATTCGCCGGGGGCCGTCCCGGCGCTTGACGGAGGAAGCCCGGCAGCGGGCGGAGCCGGTTGGCAATCCTTTTGCCGCGGAAACGGAGGAACCGGATGAAGAAGATTGAACAGAGGGCGCTGGTCTGCCGCATTCTGGCGCTGCTGCTGGCGGCGGGACTGTGCCTCTTTCTGGTACGGTATTTCCGAAGCGCCGGAAACTGGGCCTCCTCGGCCTTCAACCGCCACCTGTACGACTCTGCGGGACAGCTGGCCACAGGTACCGTGCTGGACCGGGACGGGGACGTGCTCTCCTCAATCAGGAACGGCAAACGTACCTATTACGACGGGGAAACGGTACGCAAGGCCACCCTCCATGCAGTGGGGGACCTGCAGGGCAATATCGGCACCGGGGCCCTGAACGCATTTGCCGACAAGCTGACGGGTTACAGCCTGCTCAACGGAGCCTTTGGCGCCGGACGGGGCGGGGAGCTGTATCTGACGCTGGACGCCCGGTACAACTATGAGGCATACCAGGCCCTGAACGGCCACGCCGGGACAGTGGCGGTATACAACTACAAGACCGGGGAGATCCTCTGCATGGTCTCAGCCCCCAGCTATGACCCGCTGCACGTCCCTGAGGATATAGAGACCAATGACCGCTGGAAAGGGGCATATCTGAACCGTTTTCTCTCCTCCGTCTTCACTCCAGGGTCCGTTTATAAGACGGTGACCTTGGCGGCGGCGCTGGAGAACATTCCAGACCTGGAGACCCGTATTTGGACATGTTCCGGCGATGTGCGGGTCGGGGAGGAGACTGTCGTCTGCTCCGGCATCCATGGGGAACAGGACATTGGAGACGCCTTTGCAAACAGCTGCAATGCGGCCTTTGCCCAGATCGCGGCAGAGCTGGGGGCGGACACTCTGAAAAGATACACAGAGAGAGCGGGCCTTACCAGCAGCTATTCCGTCGATGATCTCCCCACGGCCCGGGGTTCCTTCAGCTGGGAGAGCATGACGGAGGGCCGCCTGGGCTGGGCCGGTGTTGGGCAGGACCAGGATCTGGTGAACCCCTGTGCTCTGATGGTCTACATGGGGGCCATTGCAAACGGCGGCAGGGCGGCGGAGCCGTATCTGATTCTGCGGACGAAAAACGCCCTGGGGGTGCCGTCCCTGCCCCATATTCCCGAAAAAACAGGGACGCTGGTAGACCGGTCTACGGCGGAAAAATTGGCGGATATGATGTCCGCCAATGTGGAGAAGACATATGGTACAAGGCGGTTTCCCAACATGGACCTGTGCGCCAAATCCGGTACCGCCGAGGTGGGAGAGGGGCAGACACCCCACGCCTGGTTTGCGGGTTTTCTGCGGAATGAGGACGCGCCCTACGCCTTTGTGGCGCTGGTGGAGAACGGCGGCAGCGGAAACGCCGTGGCGGGGACCGTGGCGGGAAAGGTGCTGGATGTGATTGTCAATGGGTACTGATACAACGCCGCCGCTGCGGTATTTTGACGATGGGAGAGCGTGTACCAATGAAAGAGAAAAAAGGCTTCCTTTTGCAGACCGTGAAACAGATGAATGCTGGGGCCATCGTCTCCGGTCTGGGCTTTTTGCTGTATCTGGCGCTGTCCGCACTGGAGCTGGAGACAGCGGCGGACATCACGGCAGTGGCCTTTGGTATGGTGTCGGTTTATGTGTTTGCCTCCGTGGCCGCTGGACGATCCCGGAACAGAGAGGCAGTGAGTTACAGTCTGCTGTGGGGGACCGGAGCGCTGGCGCTGCTGCTGGGCGGCTGCGGTGTGCTGACGATTCGGATGTGGCTGGGGCTTTGAAAAAGAAAACGCCGGATGTCAAACGACGTCCGGCGTTTTCTCTGTCTCGCCCATGCGGTGTTTCAAATGCCTCATGCCTAGGCAGTAGCAGGTCAGCTGGGCGAGAAAGGTGATGGTCCAGGAGACGGGATAGGAGATATAGACGGTGTGAATGGTGTGGTAGGCCGGGATCTGAAAGAGAACGGAGACCCAGAGAATCCGCAGGCCGCAGGCGCCGATGAGGGAGATCAGCATGGGAGTGATGGCGAAGCCGATACCCCGGATGGAGCCCACAATCACGTCCATCAGGCCGCAGAGGGCGTAGAGAGCGCAGACGATGCGGAGACGGTCCATTCCGGCGGCGATGACTGCGGGACTGTCGGAGTAAATGCCCAGCAGCCGGGGCCCCAGAAGCAGGGCGGAACCGCCCAGTACACCGCCTACTACCACGGCGCAGCCCAGAGCCCGCACCATGATGGGCCGGATGCGGTCAATCCGCCCGGCGCCCAGGTTCTGGCTGGTAAAGGAGATGTTGGCCTGATAAAAAGCGTTGACAGAGGCGTAGATAAAGGTCTCGATGTTGCTGGCGGCGGCGTTCCCGGCCATAACGATCTCCCCGAAGGAGTTGACGGAGGATTGAATGACCACGTTGGAAAGGGAGAACAAAATACCCTGGATGCCGGCGGGTATGCCCACCTTCATGATCTGCCGGAGGCGGAGCGGGTGGATTCGCAGCTGCCGCAGGTCCAGACGGACAGATCCGCCCGTCTTTGTCAGGCAGCGGAGCACCAGCAGGGCGGAGACGCACTGGGAGGCCACCGTGGCAATGGCCACACCGGCCACGTCCAGGCGGCAAACAATGACAAAAATCAGGTTCAGCACCACGTTCACCACGCCAGCGAAGAAGAGGTAATACAGGGGGCGGCGGGTGTCACCCACGGCCCGCAGCAGCGCCGCGCCGAAGTTGTAGAACATCATGGCGGGCATTCCCAGAAAGTAGATGCGAAGGTACAGTGTGGCCAGGTCTAATACCTCCGGCGGGGACTGCATCCAGACCAGAATGGTATGGGCGCCAAAGGCGCCCACCACCGTCAGGAAGAGTCCGCCCAGAAGACTGAGGAAAATAGCAGTGTGAACAGTCTGGCGAAGGCTCTCCTCCTCCCGGGCCCCGTAAAAACGGGCGGCCAGAATATTGGCGCCCACGGACAGTCCGATAAAGAGATTGGTCAAAAGACCGATGATGGAGGCATTGGAGCCAACCGCCGCCAGGGAGTTGTCCCCGGCCCAGCGGCCCACCACGATGATGTCCGCCGCGTTAAAGAGGAGCTGCAGGATGCTGGAGAACATCAGCGGCAGAGCAAACTGCAAAAGCTTTGGCAGGATTGCTCCGCTGCACATATCGATCTCATAGGTTTTTCCCTGGCCCCGTGCCATAACAACAGCCTCCTGATTGTAATAAACTTGCCGTTTTTACCGGCAGTTCCATTATTTTAACATGACCTTACCGGAAAAGCCACAGGGAGTGCCGGAAATCTCAGATGAATTCCACGAAAAAAACAGATACTATTTAGGCAATCAGACGAAAAAAGGGAGGAACGTTCGTTCCTCCCCGAGTGGTGTCTTTCTCAGAACAGAGGAACCACGGCGCCGTCGTAGGTATCCTCAATAAAGGTCTTCACCGTGTCGCTCTGCAGGGCCTTCACCAGAGCTTGGATGCCCGCGCTGCTCTCACTGCCCTCCTTCACGGCCAGCACGTTCACATAAGCCTCCGCCGCCGCGCCGTCGGCGGCCTCCACCGCCACGGCGTCGGAGACCTTCAGCCCCGCGTCAATGGCGTAGTTGCCGTTGATGACGGCCATGTCCACATCCTGGAGCGTGGTGGGCAGGAGGCGGGCCTCCAGCTCCATGATCTCATAGTTGTGGGGATTTTCCGCGATATCGCTCTTGGTGGCGGAGAGGCCCACGCCGTCTTTGAGCTTGATGAGGCCCTCCTGCTCCAGCAGCAGCAGCGCCCGGGCCTCGTTGGTGCCGTCGTTGGGCACCGCGATCTGGGCGCCGTCCTGGAGGTCCGCCAGGGCCGCCGTCTTGCCGGCGTACAGGCCGAAAGGCTCGTAGTGGATGCCCGCGGCGCTGACCATGTGGGTGCCGTTCTCCGCGTTGAACTCATTCATATAGGTGATGTGCTGGAAGTAGTTGGCGTCCAGGGAGCCAGATCGGAAGAGCGTCGTGTAGGGAAAGAGTGTAGAT